>JAIDPF010000007.1 GCA_029062895.1 Lachnospiraceae bacterium | reverse complement strand
TATGCAGATAAAAAGACAGTTTATTCTATTTTAATCATGGTACATTAAGACAGTATAACAATAGAAGCTTATTTCAGACAGGGAAATACATTTCTACCCTTGGCATTAATAGACATTTCAATATTTATTATAAATTATTGACGGCACTTGTCAATATTTTCAAAAATTTTTAAAAAAAGCTTGCAAACAGGAAAACATTATACTATAATAGCTTTTGCGTGTACAGATAGACGCACCGCTAGCTCAGTTGGTAGAGCACCTGACTCTTAATCAGGGTGTCCAGGGTTCGAGCCCCTGGCGGTGCACTAAAGGCATTCGTTTTGGCTTAGAGCCGGGGCGGGTGTTTTTATTTTATTTGTTCCTATTTTTCTCTTTTTATGATATTATAAAATTAGGTTATTATTTTTGGAACTATATACTTTATGATTGGTTTATTGAAAGGCATGGTCATCATATGAAAACATCTCCATTGTCAAAAATTTTAGCTGTATTGGGATTTTTTCTTTTAGGCATCTATATCGCGGTGCTTGTTTTCCTTTTATATAAATATACGACAAATCCAAATTCGACACGTACCTCTTCCTTAATGATAAAAGAAGAATATCGGGAACCATCTATACATTCTATTTTGGCAGGAAATAGTGATGATTCGTCTATATACACAGCTCACGGGTCATCTTTAAATACTCAGGATTCGTCCACTCTTGACAAGAACTACCGTGACCCTCTGGTAACATTAAAGGGCAATGGTGAAGATCAGGTAACAGTCCTGATCTATTTGAACGGTTCCAATCTTGAAACGGATTACGGCTGCGCCACAACAGATATCAAGGAAATGTTAAATGCCGACCTAAATGACAAAGTATCTGTATTGATACAGACGATGGGAACTTTGGAATGGCAGGATTATGGTATTGCATCAGATCACACTCAGCGCTATCTGATTGAAGATCATGATCTGGTTCTTGTAGATGACTCTCTGGGACAGGAAGATTGTACGGACCCCAAAACGCTGTCTGATTTTATCAACTGGTCTGAGAAAAATTATCCCGCTGACCGTTATATTTTGATCCTATGGAATCACGGCGGCGGCTCTGTAGAAGGATTTGGCTATAATCAATGGGGACGTTACAGTGATTCGCTCACATTAGATGAAATGCAGACTGCTTTGAAGGACGGCGGCGTTTCCTTTGATTTTATCGGCATGGACAGCTGTATTATGTCCTCCATTGAAATATGCTACGCCCTATATGATTATTGCGATTATATGATTCTGTCAGAGGATTTTGAATCCAGCCTTGGCTGGTATTATAAGGGATGGTTGTCAAAACTTGCAGACAATACCTCTATCGACACTGTTTCGCTGGCCAAAATCATCATTGACGATATGGTAGAAGCCAATGAAAAAAATCATCTTCAAGGGATGTCATCTACACTTGCCTTGATCGATCAGAAATATGTACCCGTTCTTTTTGACGAATGGAAGAATTTTGCGTATGCCAACACGGAAGAACTTCTGGCCTGCAATTACAGCCGAGAGGTTGTCCGGTCGGGGCGTCCTCTGTCTCTCCGGAGAAAACACAGCCTTTTGATGAAAGTTGATTCGGAGATGGAAGAATATTTTATTACCGACATGCTTGCCGTAGTTGCATCCATTAATTCAGCCTATTCCAAATCGATGACCATTCATCTGAATAATGCCATCGCTTATTACAATTACACAGACAACAATTCCGGTCTGACAGGCCTGTCCGTTACACTGCCTTATGGCGACCGTTCATTTTACAGAGATCAAGTGAAGATCTATCAACTATGTGGCTTCGATAAGGAATATATCGAATGGTTGGAACAGTTTACTTCCGTTACAGGGGAGCCGGAATCCTATGAGGATAACAACTACGACGTAAATATCGACGATGAAGGCGGATTTATCGGTGGATCAGGACTCTGGTAAACCGATCACTCCCGATAAGCTGAAGTTGTATGATCCTCCTTTTGCGGATGATACAGTTCATATTTCCAGATGATATTGAAATCCTGTTTCTGATACATCTTAGAAAAGCTTGCCATAAAATCACATACCATTAAAGTGGTCAGTGCAATACTGATCACTTTGATGCATTGCGGATCCATCCGCAGCAAACTTCCCATGATCGGATGAAACAGATTGCTCATAAAAAATGTAATAATCCCTGCAAACATAATACTTGTGGGCAGGGAAGTATATTTTGTCAAATGAAACGGAATCCACTCATAATTCCAGTATTCAATACCACATATTTTTTCTACCAGCGTTCCCAACAAAATCTCTCCCACACTTACAAGCACAAACGAAAGAACATAATAAAACAGGTACGATACCGCCCCGTCCGGGATATACCGCATAATCCCCCAGTCTGCCAGATTCTGCGGCGTGCCAAACAGGAAATAGATTGCAAGAACCATTACGCCGTATCCTAGCAAGAATGGCGCATTCATATTTCGGTTATCGATGAATCCCTTTGTAATCGCCAGCCATGTATTTTCTGTAATATATCCCAAAAATGCAATGACTGCCATCATTACACCATATACATAAATAAGCGTTTCCATATCGGATCCTATACCCATATGATCGCTCCTTTCCCATCATTGATTTTTTTCTTACGCTTATTATGTACATAATTTTTACTTTTAATTTACATGACTGCAATAAAAGGATTTGACAATCCTCTCAATTTATTGTATTATCATTCTTGTGTGTGATTTCTTATATGTTATTTTACGTCGCGTGGCTCAGTTTGGTAGAGCGCTGCGTTCGGGACGCAGAGGTCGCAAGTTCGAATCTTGTCGCGACGATGTTTAAAAGCATGGGTTTCCTTTGGAATCCATGTTTTTTATTGTTATTAGCACAGACATAGACTATAATTAGGAAAGAGAACTTTTTAATATCAACTGCGCTTAACATAGACAAATTCAACGGAGGAAGAAGAAATGACGATAGAAGAACGGGTAATACATTACTTTGATTTAGCATCTATGCCCCAAAATCTACCTTATGATAAAAGCAGTTTTATGCGGGAACTGAATATAACAGAGGATGATATTTTTAACTATAGGAAAAAGCTGGAAGATGAAGTAAGCATGAAACCTACGGAAAAAAGAGATATCCTGATAAAACAGGTCATAAAACCGCTTCTTAAAAAATATGGTTTTTCCACAGGTGGCTTAGACTGGCGTCGTGAAACAGACGATGCATATATTTTTATTCATTTACAGAATTCGCGCTTTAGTGATATTTCAACAGGAGCCTGTTTTCGTTTTCATATAAGCGCTTCCAAGAAAGATGAGATCAGAGAAAAACTTTCTGATCAGTGGATGTACAATCAGTTTACAACCGAACTAAAGTCTTTTAATTTTCTGCCATACTGTGGAATGCTTTCACCATACTATTCTGCAGACTGGTATCAGATCGACGGTTACAAAGATTATCTTCCCACAGATACCCCCATAGAAGATATCTGTAGTCAGATCGGCGAAGACTTTGACAAATATGTTCTGCCGGAATTATCCGCAGTTCAATCTTACGAAGACTTTTTAGATCTTCGTACACAAAAGTTAAAACGATATGAGGAGAAGGAGATCCGGCTGTTAAAATTTTACCATGCAGCACAGCTTTCTACTACTGCGTATGGAGAATCCGTCTTTCCTTCACTTGTTAATCTCAGAAAAAAATTAGAGTTAACCGTTGATGATATCACATCCCATTTGGAATGGCTTGATATCTTCAGGGAACGTCATTATCTTACAAAATATGACGCCAAAGAACTAGCCATAAAAGCCGCAAAAGAGGAAAATGAATCCCCTTCTAACGCGTGATGATTTCCACAAAGATTCCGTCGGGATCCTTTATGAAAAAATATGGCCGTCCCAGACGTCCTTCATTGATGACGGGCATCTCTCTGATCAGACCCTCTTTTAACAAATATTCCGCAGCTTTTTGGGGATCTTCTACAGCAAGCGCCATATGCTTTGCTCCATTGACATGGAGATCCGTATTTAATGTTTCTACAAAATCCGGCGTCGGATCACTGTCTGGATAACAAAACATCTCCAAAAGAAAACCATCTTTTTCCATCTGCAGGATCCTGACGCTTCCGTCGTCCGCCTGATAATCCTTTACAACACAAAATCCCAGTTTTTCATAAAATACCCGGCTCTTTTCACTATCGCTGACGCTGATGGCATAATGATCTATCCCAAACATCTTTTCCGGCTGCATTTTTCCCAACATATCTTTTTGATCCGAATCCGCCGCTTTTGTACTGCCATATTCCCCTAATAACATCTCCAGCTCTGCTCTCGCCTGTTCATAATTTTGAAAACGTATCGTATGAAATCCAAGCGCCCCGGCACTCTTAAGATTATCTTCCCGGTCGTCCAGAAATACACATTCCTCCGGCTTCAGATCGTATGTCATACACAAAAGCTTATAGATCTCCGGGTCCGGTTTCACCATCTTCACATACCCGGATACGATTCTGCCATCTACGGCGTCTGCAAAGGTAAATTTCTCCTTTACATGCAGCGCGAACAGATCTTTTGGGTAATTGGACAAAAGATAGACCCGATAGCCTTCCCGCTTAAGTTCCTGAATCCATGGCAGCGCATAAGGAAAAGTTTCCACAATATCAGTGATCTGTTCAAAAAAAGCATCCGCCTCCGCCGGATATTCTGAAACGCTGTCTTTCATATCACGGATGACTTCTTCCGCAGACCGGACGCCAAGGTCCAGATCTCCCCAAAGCATATTTTCAATAATATTTTTACAAAAAATTTCCTGTATATCCTTAGAAAATCCCAAATCTTCCATATATTCCCGATACCGGAAATTAATCAAAACCATTCCGATATCAAAGATCACATTCTTAATCAAACTTGTCACCATACCTTTCTATAACCTGCAAATTCTAATGCACTTTCGTGCTATGCCGCAGGCAAAATATATCATTAAATTAAGCTTTTAATAAAATTTTAGCACAAATAAGATTGTAAAACAAATACTATCAGTGTATCATTTAAATGAAATCGTTCAAACTGATAAAAAGGCTTATTAGAATAAGGGGTTTGTTATGTCGGGATTTAACGCGCATTACTTTTTTGGGAATAATCATTTACAATTATTAGAAGATTCGGATATCAAAAATATCTGTAAAAAATATTCTAATGTTTTTTCCATGGGTCTGCAAGGTCCAGACATCTTTTTCTATTTTGTGATCGCAGGATTTTCCGGAGGAAAAAACTTAGGCTCGCTTGTGCATGTAGAAGAAACGGACCGGTTTTTTCAGAATATGTACCGGGGATTATCCATATTTGATCAACGGCCTGTCCAGAAGGCAATTGCTATCGCCTATATGTCCGGATTCTTAGGACATTTTATTCTGGATGCCCACACGCACCCTTATATCTATGGACGTACGAAATATACGGAAAACCCAGATGCCGCGTATTACGGTAGGCATGTTTTTTTGGAATCAGATATCGACCGGCTGATCTTAGAACGCTATTCCGGTCTGAAGCCATCCGAATTTCCTCAGGAGCGCACAATCTTATTGTCCAAATCCGAATGCAGAGTCATTACGGATCTGTTATATTACACTTTCAAAAAAACATACGCCTCCGTAAAAACATTGCGCGCATTTATCCAAAGCTCTCTTTACACCATGCCCCTTGGATGTTATTTGCTACATGATAAGTATGGTCGTAAGAAAGCATGGTTACGCAAGCTGGAGGATATCTTTTTAGGATATCCACTGGCCTCTCCTTTGATCCCCAGTGATACGCTTTATTTCTTTAAGGATCCCCTAAATCTTTCCCATAAAAAATGGTCCAATCCCTGGGATCGGACCACAATTTCTTATGAAAGCTATATGGATCTGTATGAAAAGGCAGGTACGGAATATCTCGATATCCTGCGTGAATTTAACGGTCTGCTGGCAAAGGACCAGCCGACCATGTCCGACTCCTTCTTAAACAGTCTTGGCAACCGTTCTTACCACAGCGGACTGGACTGCAGTATCCCCTCCTAATCTAATCCTACTCAATATGGATGCAACTTCTGATTTCTCCCATCACCGAGGCATTGCTTTCATCATAAGTAGAAGGTACATGGTTGGTATCCTTTTTTCCCGTAATGTCCGTCGTCGTGATCCACATGATGATCGGATTAACAAAGTCGCCTTGATAAGTAAAATAAATCGTAGCACCAGACCCATGAGCCGATTGAAGCATTTCTCGATATGTAGACGGTTGCAGATTACTCCAGCCCAACGTCGATAAGACCTCCTCACAAAAACGGTTGCCCGTGCCGTCATCCAAATCTTCTAACTTGAGCGGTTGAAGAGGAATTCTCATAGCATTCAGAAGGCTTTGGGAATCGGGATCCGCCACAACATCCGGGTCTACAGACGCGTAAACCACCGCGTTATAGACTGAGTCCAACAACTGCGTATCTGCCGATACATTAGCTTTTTCTATATATTTGAGCAGCTGTGGCGCCATAATGCCCACCAAAATTGCCATAATCGCAATAACAATAATTAATTCTACCAATGAAAATCCTTTATTATTATTTTTTTTCATAGGGCGACAAACCTCCATTCTTTGATATTAAATTATAATTTTTCACAAGCAATGTCAACCTTTCTGCACCAGTTAAGCATTTTCTGTTATGAAATCATATTTTTTGGATGATATACTTATGTATTGGATTTCCCATGGAAGAAAAACGTTCTTCATATTCCGTCATAACATTATCTTTTCTCATCTCTTCGTCTGCGTGAAGGTCGTGTGTGATCTGAAGGAGCTTCCAACCGGAGTCCTCTATCTCCTCTTCCGCAAAGACAAACAGTTCCGTATTGTCCGTTTTAAATTCAATCATGCCGTCTTTTTTCAGGATCTGGTCATACCGCGCCAGAAACTGCCTGCTGGGAAGCCGTCTTGCAGCATGACGATCCTTAGGCCATGGATCGGAAAAATTCAGGTAGATTCTGTCAATTTCACCTTCCGAAAAAATATCTGTAATATACTCCGCATCCATCCGGATCAGCCTGATATTCGGCAGCGGATCCTGCTCCATCTTCTGTACCGCGCGAAGAAGCACCGTAGAATATTTCTCGATACCGATATAATTGATCTGCGGATTTCTCCGGGCAAGCTCCATTAAAAACCTGCCTTTCCCCATACCGATCTCCAATCGGATGGGATTTTCATTTCCAAATTCTTCCTGCCATTTCCCCTTTATCAGCTCCGGCTCATGTACCACATACTCACTTTCAGCAATCATTTCTCTGGAACCGGTTACATTTCTGAGACGCATCATGATCCTCCTCAATAACAGACGATTCTTTCGTTATTTTATCTTAAAGAATATTTTACTACAGAATTATTATTTCGTAAATTTGAAAAAAATGGTTTGGTTTTTCTACAAAATAGTGTATGATAAAAGTAATCTTACACACGATATTGATAAATGCTTTAAATGATAAAACCTGAAAGGTAATGGTCTGATATAGATGAAATATAAATTGAAATATCGTATATTCACAGTATTTCTGTGTTTTTTTGTCTTATTTTTTAATACTCCGCTTACTGTATTCGCAACCCAAGAGGAACTGCTGGAAGAAGCGGAAGAACGGAAAAATGACCCCGTAGAAAGCAATAATGTGGAGAATTGGCCTCAGGGACCGCTGATCGGTGCCAAAGCAGCTGTGCTGATGGATGCCAATACCGGAGCAATCCTTTACTCTAAAAATATAAACGAACAGCTGTATCCGGCAAGTATCACAAAGCTGATCACCTGCCTGATCGCTGTCGAAAACTGCTCATTAGACGAAATCATAACCGTCAACCAGTCCGCCATAGACGCCAATGATCCTGATGGTTCTAACATGTCTCTGGTAGCAGGCGAACAGTTTACCTTAGAAGAACTGTTATACGGCATCCTGATCAATTCCGCTAACGAAGGCTGCAATGTCGTAGCAGAACATATTGCTGGCTCTCAGGAAGCCTTTGTGGATATGATGAACGAGCGCGCCAAGGAACTTGGCTGTACTAACACACACTTTGTGACCACCAATGGGTTGCACCGCGAAGATCATTATACCACCGCTCACGATATGGCTCTGATCGGACAGGCCTTTTTTGGGCATGAAATTCTCTGTAAAATGTCCTGTATTTCTGAATATCATATCGAAGCAAACGCATATCATGAAGAACATTGGCTTCATTCTAAAAACACTCTCTATGAGGGAAGATCCTATTATTATGAACCTCTTATAGGCAGTAAGACAGGATTTACCAGCCATTCCAGACAGACGCTTGTTTCCTGCGCGGAGCAGAACGGCATGAAACTGATCTGCGTTATTTTGATGGAAGAAAGTCCGTATCAGTTTGAAGATACCGTAAATCTGTTTGAATATGGTTTTTCCAATTTTGCGCCCACCATGATTTCCAACTATAATAATCCTTATGAGATCAACCACTCTGACTTTTTCAATACAGACAATGACATCTTCGGCAGCACATCTCCCCTGATCTCAATGGACAGAGGCGCAAGTATCATCCTGCCATTGGGTGTGGATTTTTCCGAAACAGAATATCAACTCACCTATGACGATCATACAAAGGATATCCTCGCTCAGATTGATTATACTTATCATGGCATGTACCTTGGAAGCGCTTCCATTACACTGACCGGCAACACCACGCCAGAATTTACTTTTGGTGATCATTTTGAAACAGGCGAGGAAACCGCTGCCAATAACGAAAATCAGGATACCAACGCGAGGAATCAGATCTTTGTCAACATCTATCGGGTATTGATCGGCATCGTTGTTGTCGCCGCCATCATTGTGCTCCTATTGATCATCAACGGCGTTTTGAAGAATATTCATTTTGAGCAAAAACGGGTCAAAAATATCCGAAAGCGGCGGAATCCAAACTATCGAAGAAGACCTGTGAAAAGAACGCCGGCAAAAACGATGAACCGTCCAACAGTAAATGGTTCCACAGCAGACCGCCCGAAGTTAAATTACCGTAAAGTACGAAAGAATCATTTTGAGGTATGGAAAAATACAGAAAAGCAAAAATCCTCTGCGCAAAAAAAACAAAATTGGGCAAAACGGAATGATATCAATTTTAATGACTTTGATATTAAATAACTGAATTATAAATCAAAGATCGTTTCTTTCGCTTTTTTATTGATGAACTTTTTAAACTCATCAATATCCGCGTCATGGGTAAATCCCTGTTTAAAGATGACCTGACCATGTTCTACCATGCCCTTTTTTCCGAGGATCATGATATAACTGTCTTCTGTCTCGTACGCCTTGGAAATGCTGGAATATTTAAAAGCAAAGGATTTTTCATTAACGCGGACGCTGACCTTATCCTGCTGAAAATGAAGGACCATCGTAATCGCCGGTCCGTATTCGTCTCTCATCTTACGAAAATTAATCCACTCGCTGAACCGGTATCCCCAAAAAATCATCATTGTAAAATAAATCCCAAAACCAAGAAATGCCAGACAAACCTTTGGCATCCTCAGATAAAAGAACGAGACGGCACATAAAACATACATAATCACTGCCAACACTGCTGCTAAAATCTGCATCCTTTTATTCATCGTCTGGTAGGTCATTTTGCAATACTGATGATGAAGTTTTTTGGTTAAAATAAATCTATTTTCATAAAATATTTTTGCCATGGGAACATTATAATGTACATCAACGGTACTGTCAAACGATAACAGCGATCAGATACCATCTGCTTTTGTACAAAACTTATAATACACTCCTATCCAATTTGTTGATTTGAACGAAATTGACGCTTTTTGATTTTATTTGATCTCTTTTGTTGACTTTTCTCCCATATTATGGCATATTTATATCATAATAATTCAAAACACTTCATATTGTTTCAATAAGGAGGGGAAACACGATGTTGACCGAAGAACGGTTTGCCATCATTCTGGACACTGTTAACAAAAAAAAGAGTGTACATCTGAATGAGCTTTGCGATCTTCTTGAGATATCCGTTTCTACTGCCAGAAGGGACATCAACGTCCTTGCTGAAATGGGGAAGCTCATTAAAGTACACGGCGGCGCAGTCGCCATCGATATGAACGACAATTATCTATCCACGGAAAAAAGCGTTGCAGAAAAGGCGTTGCTGTTTCCGGAAGAAAAAACTGCCATTGCAAAATATGCCGCTTCGCTGATCAATGAAGGTGATTTTGTATTTATTGACGCAGGGACAACCACGGCGCAAATGCTTGACTTTATCCCACTGAAAAACATCAGTTTTGTTACCAATTCTTTCAATCATGCCAAACGTTTGACACAGAGAGGCTTTCAGGTCTTTATTCCCGGCGGAGAGATCAGACCGGACACGGAAGCGATCATCGGAGAAGAATGTGTCCTGATGCTGGAAAATTATAATTTTACAAAATGTTTTATGGGGACAAATGGCATTTCCGTATCCGCGGGATTTACCACCCAGAACATCAAAGAAGCCAGAGTAAAGACCGCGGCAATTAACGGAAGTCGGAAATCATATATCCTTGCCGATCACTCAAAATTTGACAAGATATCATTTGTAACATTTGCACACATTAATGAAGCAAGTATTATTACGGATACTCTATCAGTTGATAAATGGTCAGACAGAAATTTGTCTGACGGTGATCCGTCTGCTGAGCGGCAGTCAGACAAACACTTATCTGCCAAGGAGTATTCCGGATATACAACTATCAAGGAGGTGATATAAATGGTCTATACGGTAACTTTTAATCCTGCCATTGATTATGTGGTCCATGCGGATCATATGAACTTAGGCGAAGTAAACCGCCTGCAGGGCGAGGAAGTCTATTTCGGCGGAAAGGGCATCAATGTTTCCAATGTACTGAAAGAACTTGGAATCGAATCTAAAGCGCTGGGATTTGTAGCCGGATTCACTGGGATCGCCATTGAACAAAGCCTGAAAGAAAACGGCGTTGAGACGGATTTTGTTCATCTTGACAAAGGCATTTCAAGAATTAACGTAAAAATCAAATCCATGGAAGAAACTGAGTTAAACGGTCAGGGACCGGACATTCCTGAGGAAAAAGTAGAAGAATTATTTCAGAAACTTGACTGTCTGAAAGACGGCGATATCCTCATCCTCGCAGGAAGCATCCCATCTACGCTGCCTTCCGACATCTACGAACGGATCCTTGCGCATCTGGAAGGGAAAAACATTAAGGCTGTTGTGGATTCTACAAAGGACTTGTTAATGAAAGTCCTGAAGTATAAGCCATTTCTGATCAAGCCAAACAACTTTGAACTGGGAGAAATGTTTGGCGTGACGCTGAAAACAACAGATGAAATTACGGAATATGCCGGAAAGCTCAAAGAAATGGGCGCGGTCAATGTCCTTGTCTCCATGGCAGGCGACGGTGCAATCCTTTTAGACGAGAATGGCAATACACATATCTGCGGCGTATGTAAAGGCAAGGTAAAAAATTCCGTCGGCGCCGGGGATTCCATGGTGGCAGGATTTGTCGCAGGCAGTATGGACGGCGATTATGAATACGCATTAAAGCTGGGGACGGCAAGCGGCGGTGCAACAGCATTTTCGGATGGATTGGCAAAGAAAGACGACATTTTTAAATTACTGGAACAATTAAATTAAAGAAACACTGATTAATAAGCACTTCCTTAATCAGAACTCATTTTACTGCATAAACTTATTTAAAACTAATTAAAATTCAAATAAAAAAGGAGGATTATTGTATGAGAATCGTTGATTTACTCAGTAAAGAATCCATTCTTCTGGGCGGCGCGCCTGCTTCGAAACCGGAAGCAATCGATCTTCTTATCGATCTGCAGGTGAAGGGCGGCAGGATCGCTGATGTGGAAGAATACAAAAAAGGCATTCTGGCAAGAGAAGAAAAAGGATCCACAGCAGTAGGCGAAGGCATCGCAATCCCGCATGCCAAAAGCGAAGCCGTAAAAGCACCTTCTCTGGCAGCAATGACCGTACCTGACGGTGTTGATTATGAAGCGCTTGACGAAGAACCTTCTAATCTGCTGTTTATGATCGCTGCACCCAATGACGGAGACGTGCATCTGGAAGTGCTTTCCCGTCTGATGACGATCTTGATGGATGAAGACTTCCGGGCAAAACTGCTGGCAGCAAAGGATGCGGATGAATTCCTTCAGATCATCGACAATATGGAAAAAGAAAAATATCCTGACGAGCCCCAGACAAAAAGCGAGGCTGCTGCCGACTCCGCAGATACTTCTTATAAGGTGCTTGCCGTAACAGCCTGCCCTACCGGAATCGCCCATACATATATGGCGGCAGAATCCTTGGAGAAAGCTGGTAAGAAACTGGGGATTTCCATTAAGGTAGAAACCAATGGCTCCGGTGGCGCAAAGAATATACTTACCAAAGAAGATATTGCCAACTGTGACGGCATTATCGTAGCCGCTGATAAATCCGTGGAAATGGCACGCTTTGACGGTAAGAAAGTCATCAGCACAAAGGTTTCTGACGGAATCAAGATTCCGGAAGAATTGATCAACCGTATTGAAGCAGGAGATGCTCCCGTATATCATCATACCGGCGCGAAAGCGGCAGATGATACCGCGGGAGATGAAAGTTTCGGCAGAAAAATGTATAAACATCTGATGAACGGCGTTTCCAATATGCTTCCGTTCACCGTTGCCGGCGGTATCTTTATCGCTCTGGCTTTCCTGATCGATACGATCCTAGGTGCGCCGCAGGACAGCAGTTTTGGTACTTATACGCCTGTTGCAGCTTTCTTTAAGACCATCGGCGGATACGCGTTTAACTTTATGGTACCTGTACTTGCAGCATATATCGGTAAGAGTATTGCTGACCGTCCCGGCTTCTTAGTTGGTCTGGTAGGCGGCTATCTCGCTACTACAGGCTCCACGTTTGCAGCCATCGGAGGAGATGTTCCTTCCGGATTCCTGGGAGCGCTGCTTGCCGGTTTTGTAGGCGGATTTATCATGCTGCAGATCGAAAAACTCTGCGATAAGATGCCAAATGCTCTCAACGGCATCAAACCGGTACTGATCTATCCTTTGGCAGGTCTTGGTATCATCGCCGTGATTATGTGCGCTGTCAATCCTATTATGGGTGTGTTAAATACCGGTCTTTCCAATCTTCTGAATACCATGGGCGGCTCCAGTAAAATTTTACTTGGCTGTATTTTAGGAGCAATGATGTCCATCGATATGGGCGGACCGTTTAATAAAGCTGCTTATGTATTTGGTGTGGGCGCTATCGCAAGCGGAAGCTACGATATCATGGCAGCCGTTATGGTGGGCGGTATGGTACCCCCGATTGCCATTGCGTTATCAACCACATTCTTCAAAAACAGATGGAATGAGGAAGAGAGAAAAAGCGGTCTTGTCAATTACATCATGGGACTCAGCTTCGTAACAGAAGGCGCTATCCCTTATGCGGCTTCCGATCCTCTGAGAGTCATCCCTTCCTGTGCCATCGGCGCAGCAGTGGCAGGCGGACTTTCCATGGCATTTAACTGTACGCTTATGGCTCCTCACGGCGGTATCTTCGTATTCGCAGTAGTAGGCAACTGGCCGATGTATCTCGTCGCACTGGCAGCCGGTTCTGTAGTAGGTATGATCCTGCTGGCCGTATTAAAAAAGAAAATTGCATAATGACACAGAAAAAGAATCTCAGATAAGAATACGTGATACATAATAAGAAAAATAAAAACTACAAAACTATATTTTTAAGGAGGAATGGTTATGGTATCAAAAACAGTAAAAGTCATCAATGAACAGGGTATGCACATGAGACCCGCAGGAATCATCGTTGCGGAGATGAAAAAATTCCCAAACTGCACCGTAATGTTGAAAGCAGGAGATAAGAGCGCAAAGGCAACTGCAGTAATGCAGATCATGGCAGCCGGAATCAAGTGCGGTACAGACGTTGAGATCACTGCAGACGGCGAAAATGAGCAGGCAGCTCTTGACAAAGCTGTGGAACTCTTTGAAAGCGGATTTGGCGAATAACAGAATCCGTAAAGTAGATAAAAAGAAGGAGGTCCTATATGCTTACATTTACCGGAAAAAGCGTTTACAGCGCTGTAGCGATCGGTAAGATATCGATTTTCAAACGGCGCGATACGGAAGTAAAACGGGAACATATCAGCGATATCGACGCTGAAAAAGCAAGGGTAGCAAAAGCAAAAGAATACTCTCTCGCACAACTTCAGACGATCTATGATAAGGCGTTAAAAGAAGTGGGCGAAGCTAATGCACAGATCTTCTCGATTCATATGATGATGCTTGATGACGAGGATTACAATGATTCCATCAATAATATCATTGAAACGCAGCAGGTCAATGCAGAATATGCCATTGCCGTTACCGCAGATAACTTTGCAGAAATGTTCGCAACCATGGAAGACGCCTATATGCAGGCAAGATCCGCCGACGTCAAGGATATCTCCAACCGCATGATTGCCAATCTTTCTGCGGACAATATAGAACAGAGCGTTACGGACGATAAGGTGATCATCTGCGCCGACGATCTTGCTCCCAGCGAGACGGTGTCTTTGGATAAAGAAAAGGTACTTGCGTTTGTTACGGCACATGGTTCTTCCAATTCCCATACAGCCATCCTTGCGCGGAATATGAATATCCCTGCAATCATCGGTGTGGGCGACGAATTCCTAGCGCAGATCAAGGACGGACAAAACGCTGCCGTTGACGGATTTACGGGAGAGATTTACATAGAACCCGATGAGGATACCCTTGCCAGAATGACGAAAAAGCAGGCCGAAGATATTGCGCAAAAAAAGCTTCTGCTGGAACTGAAAGGCAAGGAGAATGTGACCCTTGACGGCACGAAAGTTAACATCTATGCCAATATCGGCGGCGTAGGCAACATCGGTGCGGTATTACAAAATGACGCGGGCGGCATCGGACTTTTCCGAAGCGAGTTTCTCTATCTGGAAAATGACGATTACCCTACTGAAGAACAGCAGTTTACAGCTTATAAAAAAGTTCTGGAAAGCATGGCGGGCAAAAAAGTCATCATCCGTACTCTCGATATCGGCGCTGACAAACAGGTAGATTATTTTGATCTTGCCAAAGAAGAAAATCCTGCTCTCGGCTACAGAGCGATCAGGATCTGCCTGACACGTCCGGAGATCTTTAAAACCCAGCTTCGGGCATTATACCGAGCGTCTGCTTACGGCAATCTGGGAATCATGTTCCCGATGATTATCTCGGTATCAGAGGTGGAAAAAGCCTTGCAGTTCTGCGAGGCAGTGAAAGCAGAACTGAAAACGGAAAATATCGAATACTCTGACAATGTAGAGATCGGCATCATGATCGAAACACCTGCTGCGGCGATGATCAGCGACAAGCTTGCTCCGATGGTTGATTTCTTCAGCGTAGGCACCAACGACCTGACACAATATACCCTTGCCTGTGACCGGCAGAATTCCAATCTTGAAGAGTTCTGCGACACACACCATGAGGCAATCCTCAGGTTGATTGAGCTTTCCGCACAAAATGCCCACAAGCACGGCGCGTGGATCGGCATCTGCGGTGAACTTGCCGCCGATACGACTTTAACAGAAACCTTCCTTCGGATGGGTATTGATGAATTTTCCGTATCTCCGGGATTCGTGCTGAAGGTAAGAAATGAAGTGCGGAATATTGATCTAAACAAATAGCCAATCAATAAGAATCTGAATCGGTTAATCAACAAAAGGTCTTCTATGATAAACATAGGAGACCTTTCTATCATGAGGAAATTGAATATAACAAAAACCGGAACTCTCAAAACCGACTCATATCAATAAAATATTCACCATCCGACGGTGTTACATCCACTCCATAAACATCTACCAGCCTAATACCCAACTCTTCATAAGGTATGGTTATCGGAATAAATCCTGCTCCAAAAGATCCTAACTCATACGGAGAGTATTCAATTACTATCCCTTCCTCCGAAAAGTGCATCAAAAAATCAAAACCAACAAAGTTATCTACAAACTCGTATATGCTGTCTTCTTCATATATGAAATATTTCTCACCATCTTCCCGGAAATCCTCCACCGTATATTCTGCAACCAACGTGCGGTATTCTTCCTCACTGATATTCAAAATATCTCCCACAGATACGATAGAACCGTCATTCAGATCAAACAAATTTGTTTCTTTAAACGGCATACCATGGACGCCGCCCCAATACCCATAGCCTTCAAAATCTACTTCCATGCAAAGATACTGATCTTCTTCCCCCTCACGTTCAAATACATACTGCGTCGCACCGGTAAAATAATCCATAAAAAATTCCATATCACCATAGTGATATCTGTCACACAGGGATTCCTGACCTTCGGCATCTATCTCTGACTGATGTCCTTCTAAAAAACGTTCCAACGAATTCTCACTTAATTGAATATCGTTTTCCATTCCTTCCTGAAGGATCTCATTGATCTGCTCCGCACAGGGTATGACCTCTGTTGAAAATATCACGCTCTCAGTATAATATGCAAATAACTCCTCGCCGCAGGCCTCACAGGTATACTCATTGTGACCATATACCACTTCACCGGCATCCGAGATTGTTTGTTCCGGCCACACCGTCTCCTCAGAGCTCTGTTCCCCTTCTTCCGGTGCAATTTCTGCAGCGGCTTCTCCGTCAGTATTTTCTAGGGAAGCTTCCTCTTCTAAGTCTTGTCCGCTGACCACATTGTCGCTTACGGATCCTTCCGTTACAAGGTCTTCCGGTATGACTTTTTCCGTTCCCCCGTTTTCCCCCGCTATACAGCCGGATACCATACAGCAAGCGAGAAGCGCCAGAGTTATTCTGATGTATTTCATATATTTTTCTCCCTATAAATAGTTTAATATCATATATTTGTTATATTTTACATGAAAGCTTTTTTAAATGAAAGTTTTTTAGCAAAAAAGAAACATATTTTATAAATTTTCTAAAAATATAAAATTGCATTTGACAAGATTATTTAGACTGTGTATATTGTATATATACAATAGTTAATTACGTGGTATTTTTACTGCGCTGACATGGGGATTATTATGGATATTATTATTAGTAACAGCTCCGGTGTTCCTATTTATGAGCAGATAGAGGAACAGATAAAGAGCCAGATCATAACAGGCGATCTGCTGGAAGGGGATGCGCTGCCTTCCATGAGAGTGCTTGCCAAGGAGCTTAAGATCAGCATTATTACAACAAAAAGAGCATATGAAGATCTGGAAAGGGATGGATTTATCTATTCCATAGCGGGAAAAGGCTGCTTTGTAAAAGGAATCAACAGCGAGATCATCAAGGAAAATTTGATGTATGCCATTCAAGAGATTTTAGAGACAGCGGTAGATAAAGCCATTCTCGGCAAGGTCTCCTATCATGAGTTGGAAGAAACGCTTAGCCTACTATATGAAGAAAAATGTCTAAAAACAGGCATTATTGCTGACGCAGAGAAAAAATAGATGGAAGGGTATGGTCATTTGTATGAACGTAATTGAAATCAAAAATGCAACAAAAGACTTTGGTGATTTTAAGCTTGATAACATCAGCTTTGAAGTGCCGGAAGGTTCCGTGTGCGGATTTATAGGACAAAACGGCGCCGGTAAAACGACTACCATTAAGCTCATTCTGGACGTCCTGAATGTTGATGCCGGAGAGATCTTCGTATTTGGGCAGAATATTAAAGATGACAGCGCAAAGCTTCGTGAAGATATCGGCATCGTATTCGATGAGATGGGCTTTCATGAATTTATGACAGGAAAAGACATCAACATCATGATGAAAAACATCTATAAAAATTGGGATGAAAAGGCGTTCTTCGATTACTTAAAGCGTTTTTCGCTTCCTACCAAAAAACCGTGCGGCAGCTTTTCCCGCGGTATGCGTATGAAGCTTCAGATCGCGGTTGCTCTTTCCCACAACGCGAAACTTCTTATCATGGATGAACCCACGTCAGGTCTTGACCCGATCGTCAGGAATGAGATGCTTCAGATATTCAGAGAGTACGTTTTGGAAGAAGATCATACGATCTTACTTTCCTCCCATATCACAGGGGATCTGGAAAAGCTGGCTGATGAAGTCGTATTTATCAATGGCGGAAAAATCGTTCTTGCCGGCAATAAGGATGATATCATAGAAAAACATGGCCTGCTGAAATGCAAAAAGGATGATCTAAAGGATATCAGCGAGTCATTTATTGTCTATGCACAGTCAGGAACTTATGGCGTGGAAGCCTTGGTAAACGACAGGAAAGCATGCGCGAAGCTTTATCCGGAAATGATCATCGAACAGGCTTCTCTGGAAGATATCATGCTGTTCTATGTCAATAGAAGCGTATCCGGCAAGGCACCGAATACGTCTAAATAATAAACAGAAATCGGATGACAAAAAGTACCTTTAAAGAAATTATATGGCAAGTTGCACAAATAATAATCTGTGCATGTGCATTTGGAAGGAAATTAGAAATTCTTAACATTCCTTTCAATACCCAGCAATTTCGGAACACGATGTTCCGAAAAGGGGCAACTGAGCCATGGATGGCGAATTTGCCCCGTTTGCGTCAATCTTCCACAACTTAAATTAGGAATGTTTAGAAATTCTTATTTCCGTACAGCGGCATACGCACAGATTATTATTTGCTCAACTTGCCGCCTCAAAATGTAAAAGGTACCTTTTGACACCTAAAACTGACATAATAAAATAAATGAGGTGGGCCTATGAAGGGGTTAATGATCAAAGACCTAATGTGTCTTAGAAAGCAGATGATACTATTTGCATATATAGTGACGGGTGTTTTAGTTCTATCGATCATGTTTGTGTTAAGCGCCCGTTTTGGCAATATTGCGGATGCCAATCAATCGATGATGGCAGAAAATAGTCTCTCGGAGATAGATATTAATAATATGTCTACCATGGCACTTATTTGTTTTATGCTTACTCCGATTGCGATGGTGGGAGATGTAACAACACTTTTTAAGATGGATGGAAAAGCAGGATTTTCCAACATTTCCTCCATACTTCCGCTTTCTGTTGGGAAACGCGTGATGGCTAAGTATCTGACGATTTTTATGATGTTTGGAATCGGCGTTGCTGTAGATATCTTGATTTCTTTTGTGTTGTCAAGGCTCACGGATATTGTATCCTTTGCGGATTTTTTCGGAATTATCATTTCCGCGGCAAGCCTTATGATCATCTATGGAGCGCTTGTGATCCTTTTCTGCTTTTTGTTTGGATATGGAAAAGAGGATTACGCAATTCTTGCTTCATGTGCTGTGATACTTATCACTGTCATACTGGCAAATATAAAAAAGATAAAATTGATTTTTACATCTTTGAGTGCAGGCAATTCGGATTCTATTGATTATATCAGCGACTTTATGAATTTTATTATACATAAATCTTTTATCTTATTAGCCTTAGCGGTGATTGTTGTGGCGGCTTCATATTTTGTATCCGTGGAAATTGTTAAGAGAAAGAGAGGAATGGTGTAATGGGCGGATTATTATACAAGGATTTTGTATCTGTCAATCGAATCAATAAAGTAAAACTTACATGGATCCTGGCAGCATTGACCATTCTTTATATCGGACTCCGTATCGCGTTTCCGGGAACGGCGGACATGGAACTGTTTCTGGCGGCAACTGAAGAAGGGGAGATTGTAAACATGATAGATACCTTCTTTTTCATAGCACTGGGATTATTTATCGTCGGAACTCTGGAGATTATGAATGGCTGGGTTGCCAGACTTGTAGAGACGGATGATAAAAATAAAATAAGAGGCTACATCAGTGCGCTTCCCCTTGATAAAAACGCATATATTGCGTCAAAGTATATATTTATGGCAGTATCATCCTACGTATTTATGTCGATTTATTATATTTGGTGCATCTCTTGTCTGGCATTTTGCAGAGAGGGGGTCATGGCGGACAACATACAGTTGTTAGGCGGATTAATACCCGAATTTGCCAGCTTAATGCTTATAATAGCAGCAATCGAACTTCCCTTATTTATTTTGTTCGGGAAAGAAAAGGCAATGTTTATTAAGGTTGCATTTATTATGCTGATTGCATTTGCGTTCATCGGCTTTATACTATTTGGAGATTTGATGTGGATCGAAGAACATATTGATATAATAGCTTTAGCAAAATGGTATAAAACACATATGGTTGAGATGGCAATTGTCGTTTCGCTATCGCCGGTATTTGTTTTGGCTCTCTACTACGGTTCCTATCGCATTACATGTCATTTTGCCAATAAGGAGAATAAGTTATGAGTAAATCGGATCAAAAAATGGAGATAAAAAGACTGCTTATCTATCTGGCTCTTTCCTTTGCACTGGCATGGGCTGTATTTTTTGCCTTTATCCTGACCGGTCATCAATGGGACGGTTCCAATCCTAATCTGGAAAGCTTTATCGGGCTTGGAATGTTGGCACCATTTCTGGCGCATGTCCTTACCAGACTGATCACAAAGGAAGGCTTTGCCATGACGGGCAAAGATTCCATGATGATGGGGATCAGTTTTAAAAATAAAAAATGGATCTACTTTTTATTCGCAATGATCGTACCATGGATCTATTTTGAAATCGGACACGCGCTGAATTTTTTGATTTATCCGGAAATCTTTGATCCTGAAGGTTACAGACAGTATGAAATATCAAAAAACATGCTGATATTTGTACCCATGATCTCTATTCTGCAGGGAACGATCGTTTCCTTCGCGGCTTTTGGTGAAGAAGGAGGCTGGCGTGGCTATATGATGCCAAAGCTTATGAACCTGATGGGAACAAAGAAAGCTGTTTTGATCGGCGGTATCATATGGGGATTATGGCATGCGCCTCTTACCTGTGTCGGTCACAATTTTGGTACAAATTATCCGGGATTTCCTTATCTGGGAATCCTGATCATGTGTATCTTCTGCACTTCTTTAGGTATTGCTCTAACCTATATCACGGTAAAATCAGGTTCCGTATGGCCTGCCGCTATTATGCATGCTGTAAATAATGCCAATCCCAGCATTTTAGCGATGTTTACTAATGTTGAAAAAGCAAATGAGATCATGGCAAATCAAATTCTTGGTTTTGTATTTTTGGATATTCCATTGCTGATTCTCGGAATTATATGCCTTGTGCTTTTGTGTAAGGAGAAGCCGCAATAAAATATATCCTGCCCTATGCGGTTTCCGAAAGCATTGTATGTATATTCTGCCCTTTTCCCGGTTCCGTCTTTGATCTCATACGCACTGCGCATCCGGTTCGCGGCATCAAAGGTAAATGCCTTGAGCTGTTCCTCGCCCCTGCTGACCGCTGTCAGGTTGCCTCTGCGGTCATAGGCATAGCTCTGCTCTCCTTCCTCATCGACCCGGCTGGTCATCTGGTTACCCGCATTATACCGATATGTGGTCTGTACCGCTGTCTGTCCGCTGTAATCCTCCTTTACCGTACGGTTCCCGAATGCATCATAAGTATAGTGTCTTAACAGGTTTCCGTTTCTGCTGACATCCGTGAGCCGGTTCAAAGCATCATATCCATACTGAAAGCTTCCACTGTCCGCATCCATTCCCTGTCGCTGCTTACAGGCTTCGGTCTTATTGCCTGCCATATCATACTGATAACTGTATTCTTCCACAAAGCCGTTTCCGGTATGGTTTATTTTTTCAAGCTGCCCCTTTTCATTATAATGATAGGATGCCTCCTTTCCGTCCGGATAGACCAGCCGCTGCCTCTTCCATATTCTCTGTCTCCGCCCGTTCCGAAAACAGATACTCCGCCAATTCCTGCTGTTCCGTATAGGATTCCTGTTTCCTGTCATTATAATGATCGGTGTTTTCCTGAGAGAACAGATCCGTTACACCATTAATATCCAGAGGAGAGTTATATGTAGTATTATCCCGATTCTTCCATGCTTCTCCATCCAGGGTAAGAACACCAGATGTCCCGGAATCCCCTTCCCCTTCTTCATATTCCTCTGACATTAATGTATCGTCCATGACTGATCTTCCTCCCTTTATTAAAGAAGAACTTTTTATCCTCTTTCTGATCATGTATTGAAAATATGTTAACTTTGTTTCTAAATTTTATGCTGAATTTCCAGTAAGGTCTGCGTAACCGACTTAGACCTATTTTCCCTTCAAAATCTGACAGCAGATAAAATCAATTGCATTGTATTCACTTGAAATATTGCTCGATTAATTCTTCCGAAAAATAATAGTATCGTATCCTGTCATCATTAATATTTCCGTTATAATCAACTTCCTCTATGTCACATCCGTCCTCCTCAAATGAATTTATGATTCCATATTTATCATCATCATATCCATAATAGTAGAAATTACCCATACTGAAGATGCCATCATTTTCTATTGCACCTATATCATGATCCCGATATTGATAGCTATATATATCCCCATTTTCATAATGCAATATCTGCGTACCCCGCCGCTCACAGGCCAGGACAACCTCATATCTTCCATCCCGGTCCATATCCACGATACTGAAATACCTGATTTGATCTTCATTCTGTTGATGATAATCATTTAAATAGAACATCTCTTTATTATCCGTTGCACTAATAAATTCTTTTTCGCCTGTCAGCACCTCATAATATGCCTGCATTATCTCCGGTTCCATGGGATATTCTGCCGTATCTGTCATTGGCTCAACTGCAACATGCTTTACCATATACAGCTCATCTTCCGACAACCCTGCCAGAAGATGTTCGTCCAACAGGTCTTCTGTGTAATCAATATACTCTACCTCTCCGACCTCAACCAAGGTCTGCTGAAATTCTTCATATTCTTCCTGCGATACGCTTATGTCCCCCATTTTATAAGAGTTATGATCACCGTGGGTACTATATTCAGCCTCCGCAAGTACTTCTTCCGTATAACCATCTTTACTTAATTCCGAAAGTCTGCGGTAACACCCATAATACCCGCTACCACCCGCATAAATCCCATTTAAATAAATAGGACACATACCCCGATATACAAACTGATAACCATATACCACACCATCTTCATAATGAAGGACCTGTATTATACCAAATGAAAGAGCAACAACAAATTCATTTTTACCATCATTATTCATATCTACAATTGTAAATGATGACGGATCACCCCAATATATATCTCCACCCCTAGCATGATTTACCTCTCCAAGCAACCAGAAATATTCATCCCAGTAAAACTCCTGATTTCCCTCATCATAACTAACAAAAGGCATCTTACTGTTCAGCACCAGCCAGTATGCCAGCATATCCTCCGATATATCCAGCGCTTTTAGCTCTTCCATCGCAAAGTATTCCCCACTATCTTCCTCCGTTTCAGGCTGTTCCGGAATATCATTCTCTGAAATGTCAACCCCTGTATCATTATCCGATAACGTATGTATCTCTTCTTCCGGCTGAACAGCGGTTTGATTCTCACTTACTTCCATATCAGCAGTACCGCTGCCTGCTTCATCTCGGTTTCCATCTACTGAACATCCTACCATAAGCAAGATTAATAATATTGCTAATATCTTGATTTTCTTTCTACCGATTGTTATCATATTATTTCTCCTTCTATAACAGTCAATTATTTAAATTGTCATACCAAGTTTCAATAATGTCAGCATATTCTTGTCTTTGTGCCAAACTGCTATCACCTGCTCTTTCGATGTCACAGCAAAAAGTTTCAACTGCTTCATCAAGATTTGTCGTAGCCAAAAAATCCGGCCAAAGATTATAACAGGCACCTTTTGGATCCGTCATCTCGTACTCGAAATATCCCAGCTGTGTTTCTAAATCAAATACATCACCATTACTACGATCTGCATAATCGGATAAGGCTTCTTTTCTTTCCCACCATAGCCATTGAATAATCCCAAATGCAATTTCATCATATGGATCAAAATCATAAACATCCGAATCATCTAAATCAGGATATATTTTATAATAAGCATTTGGTGCCGAACATCTTGATTCAAGAAAAATATTTGCCATAACAGCAATAATATGCGTTTCAGAAAGGCCCATACCTACCAGCCTATTCCAGCATGCAACAAAAGTTTCTTGTTGTGTTGGATTCATGTCTTCCCCCATATTCAAGGATTTCACATCATCAATCATAATATCCAATCTGTACTTAACATAAATTCGCATAAGCTGTACAAACACTCCTGCCCTACCCTCTTCGCCTTGTGTTTGATACAAATTAATCAAATATTTAGGACAACGTCTCTGCAACACTTCCTCTATTCTAATCCATGTCTTCGGATCACCAAATTCCTCAAATTCTTTAAAATTCTCATATTCCTCAAATTCTCCATTTTTAATTATCGTCAAATATTCTTCAAGAATCTTAATTGCCATATTCATTCTATATTTATCATAAATATCCATATATGTACTAACAATTTCTTGTTCCTTTTTTGCAACGGCTATCTCATTAAAAATTTCATCAAGTACCTGTTCTGCTTCCTCTGCACTGCTTAAATTAGCGGCACAAAGCTGCTGCAATAAATCAGGTCGTCTCACACTAATCCATTTTATAAATTTATTTATTTCATATTTATCCCCTAATCCATAAGCAATCATATAATTTGATAAAATAATTGCACCGCTTTTAATCATTACTTCTTCTGTATTAATCTCAAATACTTCCTCCGCGCCCCCACAAAGCATGTCCTCTGTTCTATGAACGGGATCTTTTTCTTCTTCGCCATCTGTGTTTTCGTCCTCTGCATTGCTAACTGCGGAAAATGCAATTCCTTTCAGCGGCACACCTTCCCCACTATATGTTATCAAGTCCGTAAGCCTTCTGAATTCCTCACCCAGTCCACGCATCTTTTCCGTATGCATTTCCATGTTTTTAATGAAATGTTCCGTGATATATTGATTATGATCCAACAGGTTCTGCAGACCCTGATCCACCTTCTGTCCATAAGACAGGAAATCCACACTTTTTATTTCCGCCTGTGCCGACACGCATGCATCCAACAGATCATTGCATCTGATATGGCTTGGAATTCTTTCTGTCAGGGAAGCGATCTCTGCGATGACCTCCGATGCCTCCGCCATCGCCTGGTCTGCCTCTGCCATCATATTGTAGATGTTAGTTCCGAAATCTGCAACTACTACAGAATCAATATAATAATTTTTTGAAAGTACGCCTTTATTTGCCATGCTATGTTTCCCCCTGTCCCAAGTTCAGAACCGCTTCTTTATAACTGATATCCGTCTCTTCAAAAGCATCGGCGGATTCCTGCATTAATTGCAACAGCTTTATCATAAAATTCTTCATTTCTATCAGTGTATTTTTTTCCTGCCGTAATTCTTCCACGAGGGTTTCCACCGCATCACCGCCGGATTGCAGCAGACTGTTTTCCAGCCTTTCATATCCTGCTATCATTTCTTTTTCCAGCCTGCTCTGGATCTGTCCGTTGAGTTTATCGCTTTTCTGCCTGACAGTTTCAAATGAAATATCTATTCTTCCCATTGCACTCTCATATGTTTTACCTAAAGCTATAATATTCCATCCCCATCACCTCTTCAAATATCTCTCTGAATCCCTCAAAAGTTAAAGCTTCTCTTTCCTTCTGCTCCCCCGATTCCATATCTATTTCATATCGGCTATAATAGTACCCATCCTCAGCCATATCTGGATGTCCCTCTATCCAATTTGAGTTATACTCCAAAAATTCTTCCCTGCTTCCATCCATGGAAGAATCTACCACAGTTACTACTAGCACATAATCTGCTAGCCTATTCCATTCTCTGTCATAATAACAATGTCGATATGATGCAAATCCAATTGACGTTCCCCAGCCATCCACATAATACATCACTTCTCCGCTAGGGCCACAGAATGTATACGCAGTACTATCATTTAAATCCCAAAGAATACAACTTGCACAGTCTCCCTCACAGGCAAATATTGCCACAATACGATGCTGCTCACTTTCCCCAACAGTCTGGACTTCCTGCAGGATAAGGTCATCTATTCCGTCTTCATTCAAGTCGACCAGCCTCCATTCCATATTTTCTATGGTTCCGTTTTCCTCCCACCATTGATATTCTTTCTCCACAGTTTCTCTGAAGTCAGGATCTGTCATACTGGAAAAATCTCCACTCATAATCTCAATCTGTATATGATGTTCCAAGGAATAAAATGCTCCTTCCTTTAATAACAGGAACTGTCCATCTGCGGTCAGGATAAGCGTTGCCGGTTCATAGATAATCTTATTTTCTTCCTCCGAGTAAACAAAAGAATTAAATTCTATATATATCACCGGATATTTTTCGTATAAATTCAATCCCTCTACGGTTCGATGGACAAATAAAGAATACTCATCATCCGCTGCGCTGTTGCCTACCACAATATTAGCCGGGCTGGCATATGTCCGATTGTCATTCGTCACATAGATGTATTGTTCTGCATCTGCATCATTTTCCCTTATCTCAAAGTAGAAATTCGGTAGTTCCGTAGCTGCCTGTTCCTTTTCTTCTTCATAGACTGCCATGCGTTCCTCTTCTGTTCCTGCGTTTCCATCCCACATACCGCTCTCATATATTTCAAACGGAATAAATCCGATATATTTATCCACTTTCCACACTCCCTCAATAGATATCAGGATGGGTTCTGCAGTTTCTTCCGAAGTATCATTTATCTCTGCATTTTCAGATATGGATGTGACAGTATTATCTGACACATCAGGCATCTGTTCTTCTGCTAATTGTTCTTCCGGTGATATATGTCCCCCGCATCCAATCAATAGCATCTGACATATTATAAGTATTATTGAAAATTTAATCATCCTTCTTTGCATATATGTCGTTCTCCTTTTTTAATCTGTTTAATAATAAATATGTCTATTGTAAAACTTCTTCTCTATATATAAGAATAGAAGCGTCCTTATTATATGACCTTAGTGCATTTGACCTATTATTATTATTAACATCATTATTTTCATATTGAAAATGATACCATTCTACAATATTTCCCGATTGAGCGTTGTTAGGATTGTCTACCTCATGATTAAAATTTTCATAAGTTTGGACAAGCCCCGATGGATATGTATGCTCTTTCACATCCACTATAATCGCCGGAATAAAATATGGTACACTATCTTCGATTATTACAACATCTACGCAGGTTCCATAACTCATATAATCAACATCTATCACAATTCTACCATATTTATCGGTTGTTAATCCAATACCATTGTTTTCAAAGTTAAAGTTTGGATTTTGAAGTGTAGGACCAAGCGCAACGGCATATCTTGGTATCCCGTTATACATAAGCGTCCCCTCATTTTTATCCAAACTTTGTCCTCCATAGGTATGATTACCATTTGTATTAAGTTTAGATCCATCATCACAATAAGCCTGTAAGGCTCCAAATGATTCCATACCAATTTCGTCATATATGTCTGACATATGATACTGATCATAAGAAGAATCTAATGTTGGTATACTATAGATTACATAAAATCCTTCTTCTTCATTTTGTGTTATACTTCCCTCTCTATCATAGGCTAAATATCCAACGGGCTTTAACCAATTCAGATACTTCTGATAGATTTCCATATCATATTTACTATTTATACTACCTGTAAGTATTTTTGCAATTTCTCCATATGAATATTTTCCTTCTCTTAAATCATACAAGTAACTATTATAATCAGTAGGGTCATCGGTGACCGGGGCTCCATACTCATTTAGTGTAATACCTGCCATTTTTGCCGCCGCCTGTCTCAAAAGCCCATCTCTGGTTGGTAAATTTTCTATTATACGATCTATTCTTTCTGTTTCCGATTCGTCATCTATAGAAGACATTCCTTCCGTATGCTCACTTTCCCCACTGTAAACTACAGAAGACATCCCTTCCGTATGCTCACTTTTCCCACAGTACGTTATTGAATCCGTAAGCCTTCTGAATTCCTCACCCAGTCCACGCATCTTTTCCGTATGCATTTCCATGTTTTTAATGAAATGTTCCGTGATATATTGATTATGATCCAACAGGTTCTGCAGACCCTGATCCACCTTCTGTCCATAAGACAGGAAATCCACACTTTTTATTTCCGCCTGTGCCGACACGCATGCATCCAACAGATCATTGCATCTGATATGGCTTGGAATTCTTTCTGTCAGGGAAGCGATCTCTGCGATGACCTCCGATGCCTCCGCCATTGCCTGATCTGCCTCTGCCATCATATT
>JAIDPF010000069.1 GCA_029062895.1 Lachnospiraceae bacterium | reverse complement strand
ATACAAGCTAGTGTTTATCTAATCGTAGCTGTAGCGGCAACTGTCGCGGGGCTGGTTATATAACTTGAAGTTTGAACATCTATGTTTCAAAAATGATTTCATTTATGATGTTTTTGAAACATAGATGTTCAAACGAAGAGTTATGTAAACCGGACTTCATAAACCGGATTCGCAAATAAGATTCGCAAGTAATCAACTAAGATGAACTATAGTAAAGAGTAAACTATTTTAAAAGAATAAAATATAGCACGGAATAAATATAGCAGAGAGGGAAAATCAGATGTTTAATAAATTGGAAGATTTGCTGAAACGGTTCGAGGAGATTTTAAATGAACTTTCCGAGCCGGATGTTACCAACAATCAACAGCGCTTCAAGAGCCTGATGAAGGAGCAGAGCGACCTTGCTCCGATTGTAGAGGCGTATAAGGAATACAGAAAATGCAATCAGGATATTGAAGACTCCGTGATGATGCTGGAGGAAGAAAAGGATCCTGAGATGCGGGAGATGCTGAAGGAGGAAAATGCTGCGTCTAAAAAGCGTGTTGCGGAGCTTGAGCATGAATTGAAGGTTCTTCTTCTTCCAAAGGATCCGAATGATGATAAGAATGTGGTAGTAGAGATCAGAGCCGGCGCGGGCGGAGATGAGGCGGCTTTATTTGCGGCGGAACTTTACCGCATGTATGTACATTATATAGAAGCAAGGCATTGGAAAATGGAGCTGGTCAATGCCGATGAGACCGGGATTGGCGGAATGAAGGAAGTGGAATTCATGGTCAGCGGACAGGGAGCCTATTCCGTATTGAAATATGAAAGTGGCGTTCATCGGGTGCAGCGTGTTCCGGAGACGGAGTCAGGCGGCAGGATCCATACCTCGACGGCGTCCGTGGCAGTGATACCGGAGGCGGAAGAGGTTGATGTGCAGATCGATGAGAAGGATATCCGTATTGACGTTATGCGTGCGTCCGGTAATGGCGGCCAGTGTGTCAATACAACGGATTCCGCGGTGCGTCTGACCCATTATCCTACCGGTATTGTGATCTACAGCCAGACGGAGAAATCACAGATCCAGAATAAGGAGAAGGCGTTCACACTGCTGCGCGCCAAGCTGTATGATCTGGAGTGCCAGAAAATGCATGATGCGGAGGCGGATGCAAGGAGAAGCCAAATCGGAACAGGAGACCGCTCTGAGAAGATTAGGACATACAATTTCCCGCAGGGACGCGTGACGGATCATAGGATAGGGCTTACATTATATAAATTGGATAAAATCATGAATGGCGATATTCAGGAGATCATTGATGCGTGCATTGCAGCGGATCAGGCTGCGAAGCTTTTAAAGATGAATGACGAATAGAACGGCGGACCTATAGGATCACAAACGTGACAAGGGGATGCCGAACGGATTTAGCGCGTCGCGATGGCTTTTTTGGATGGTCTCGCGATACTGTCTGGGTGTACAGGAAAGATATTTTTTGAAAATCTTATTATAATAACTGGTATTGTTGAAACCGACGCTGGCGGCTAAGGAAGCAATAGATTCTGCTTTTTTGCCGCCATGCTGCATCTGTAGGGCGGACGCGTAGATCCGGTACATCAGCAGATAGTCGAATGGCGAAATCTGCATGGCGCGTTTAAAACATCTGCAACATTCGCTCTTGCTGACATGAATACTGTCTGCAATGTCCTTTAAAGTAATCTGTCCGGCATAATGATCCTGAATGAACGTAATGGCATCTTTAATGCGTTCTTCATCCATAACCGACAGGGAAAAGGAGACTGTATTCTGCCGAAAGATATCCGCCTTTTCGAGAAGCTGTATCCAGAAGCTGCATAAATGGCTTTTGGTGACCAGCTCATGACCGTAGGATTGGTTCAGATTTGCTGTCAGGATCGCGTTGATACATTCAATGCCGCGCTTCCCCCAACTGTCATCCGGCGTAAACAGCGCATAACGAAATTCCGGATCTTTAATGATCGGCGTTCCGTATTTGGCAGCAAGGAAAGAGTCCATGGAATCAAAAAGGTAATTCGGATGAAATAAAATGGATAAGATGACACAGGGATTGGAGGAACCAGTCTCTTTTTTCTCTGTGATAGAATGGAGATGTCCGCCATTGATCAGGATGGCAGAACCTGCTTTTACTGCAATTTGTTTTTCACCAACCCCAAATACTGCCGTACCGGAGCGGACAAAGCTGATTTCCAGTTCCGGATGCCAGTGCCATGGGGTGACATTCATAAACATGTTATTTAATTCTACATAATACACACCAACCGGATAATCCATATTGGTTTCTTCAGCGAAATTGTTCATATTGCGGGGAATCCTCATTTCCGTGTACTATTATTATTTTATCATCATGTGCAGTGAGATGTCAAAGAAAGGATAAAGTATATGGATAGCAAGGTAAGATAGACCGATGGATAAGGATAGGAAGAGCAGAAAATGATTAATAAGTATTAGAAGCCAGGGATGCGGGCATAAAATTTAGATGAATCATATTATGACAGGTAGGAAATATATGGACATACAGCGTATGGAAGAGGATAACCAAAAACTGGAAAATCTTTTGAATCTGAGTTTGCAGGCAACGCAGGAAGAACGAAACCGTTCCCGAAATCTGGAGACCGGTTATGATGAAGTAAGCAGACAGTGGGAGCTGATTGTAAAATATCATGGAGATTTGCGGCAGGCGGCATCAGAGGAGATTGTCATAGAGGAACTGCTGGCCGGCTATGCAATCGTGACCATTCCGGAACGGCTGATCCAGGCATTTTCCAGATTGGAAGAGGTTGAATACATAGAAGTTCCGAAACGGCTTTATTTTCAGCAGGTAGACGGTCGGAATGATATCTGTCTCACAGGGGTAGGCGTAGTGGGCAATCCTCCGAATGCATCAGGGGCATTCCCCGGCGTATATGTGGCGGGAACGCGAAGCGCGGGGATGAATCTTGTAGGTAATGGTGTGCTGGTAGGAGTTGCGGATAGCGGGATCGACTATCATAACAGTGAATTTTTGACTGCAGACGGGAAGAGCAGAATTCTGGCACTGTGGGATCAGACACTGCAGCCGGATGAGGAAAAGGGATGGCTGCCACCGGAAGGATTTGCAAGAGGGGTGTTATTTACCAGAGAAATGCTGAATGAATCGTTGGCGGAAGGCACACAGATGAGCAGGGATACCAGCGGACATGGGACGGCGGTGGCATCCATTGCTGCCGGAAGCGGTATTGGTGTTGCTCCGGCGAGCGATCTGCTGATTGTCAAGCTTGGTGTGCCGCTGCCGGATTCGTTTCCTAAAACCACGGAACTGATGCGCGCGATGACATTTATGGTCCGCTATGCGGAAAGGGAGAATAAACCGTTGGCGGTCAATTTAAGTTTTGGTAATGTTTATGGTAATCATCTTGGAACAAGTCTTTTGGAACGTTTTATGGATAATATATCGGAAGCCGGCAGAAATGTCATCAGCGTTGGAAGCGGCAATGAGGCGGCATCCAACGGTCATTATGCAGGTACCATAACAGAAGAGAAAAAACAGATATCATGGTCAGTAGGTAATTATGAGCCGTCTCTAAATCTTCAGCTTTGGAAAAGCTATGCGGATGTTTTCCAGATTGCACTGGTTGCGCCGAACGGGCAACGTAGGGAGTTGCCGATGGATCAGATCGGAACACAGCGAATCAATATCGACGGGATCACGGTACTGGTCTATCTAGGAGCACCGCTGCCTTACAGTGACGTACAGGAATACTATTTTGATTTTATTGCTGAGGAGGGATATCTGCCTGTCGGAATCTGGAATCTGGAGATTACAGGGGAGGAAATAAAAAATGGGGCAGTCAATCTTTATCTGCCATCCTATTCCGCAAGAAGCGCGGACACGGGATTTTTTCAGGCGGAACCCATCGGAACGCTGACGATTCCATCCACTTCAAGCAGGATGATCACAGTTGGAGCCTATGATCCGGTCTATCAGTCATATGCGCCGTTTTCAGGCAGGGGATATACCGCCCCAGTCGGGGGAACCGCGTCTGCCCAGTTTATTAATTCCATGATCAAGCCGGAAATCGCTGCACCGGGAGTCAATGTTCTGGCAGCAGTAACAGGCGGCGGTTATGGTGGATTCACAGGAACCTCATTCGCCGCTCCCTATGTTACCGGCAGCGCGGCATTACTGATGGAATGGGGGGAGAGTGTTATATTAAGGTTATGTCTCCGTGGTTCCCTTAGCAAAAAAATCGTCAATTACTTCCTTGATTTTGGCATCAGGCAATGTTTTTAAAAGATAACCTTCCGGTTTTAATGACATGGCTTTTTTCACGCTTTCCCTATCGCCCCTTCCGGTTAGAAAGATCACCGGAATATCCGCGATATCCGCATCAGAACGAATCATTTCCAAGGTCTGTACGCCGTCGCAGACAGGCATTTCATAATCCAAAAGAACCAGATCCGGACGGTTTACGGCAATCATCTTAATTGCGGATACACTGGAATCTGCCGCTAATATATCGTAATCTGCCTCTAACAGCTCAGTTATTTTGTCGCGCATAAATTCGGAATCATCCACGATCATAATCTTCTTTTTTCGGGAGGCATTTTCCTCATTATTTTTTTCCAGAAAATCCCGAACCATAGATAAGGCATTCTGATAATTGTTTGTAGCTACCATGTTATCATTTATAGGACCGGATGAAGACGCGCAGAACGCAAAATATCCCGCACCGGTATCAAACAGCAGACTACAGCCTGCCTGTTCGCGCTCAAAGAAGTTTATAAGCTGATCATGGGTCAGCAGACATTCTTTTTCCAGTTTTACCAGATTCTGTGCCTGAAAACTTTCCCATATCTTTTCTAAAAACTGGCGGGAAAGGTATCTGGCGATGTTCAGGATCATATCGTCTAATTTGGGATAATCGGTCTTTAGTATATTTCCCATGATTTCAAGCAGAAGCCGGTCCTCATAGACCAGCGTGACTGACCAATTGCTATCATCATCACCATGATATAAGAATTGGCAGCATACGATTTTCCCAAAATCTTCGCCGGTATATTGTTCATGGATCAACTTGGACTTCAACTGGAATAGATTTTGCAAGATCTGGATGATGGTGGCTTCCAGAGCATCCTTTTCCTCTGTGCGGGGAACATTCACCCATTTTTTGATGTCCTTTCCTATGATGGCCTGATCTTCCATCTTTGTATGGCCAACGATCCAACCGATGCAGACACCAAGAAAATGCCGGATGGATTCAGGTGAATAACCGGTTTCCTCCAGCTCAGCTTCCAATAGCGGCAGGGTTTTACAACGAAAAGCGTCATGCAGCTGTTTATGTGTTTCATAATCTGCGTAGTTGATGGACTGCATGTATTCTTCTTCGTGCTCAAAATGTTCTGCAGTATGGTACTTTAAATATTTGACGCCCTCACGGCATACCCATTCGCTTTTTTCACCCGATTGATTGAGCTGGAGCAATTTATTGATCCTCGAAAATAGTCCCTTATGTTCCTGATCAATAAAATCCACGCCGATATTAAAATTGTCATCCCATTCTATTTGCCTCATAGCGCTCCTCCTTGCTCATCCTCTCTGGAAATAATTGTACCACAAATAGTATGGTTTTGCCTACATAATTTTTAGTGTATCTTAAATGCCTGAAAATTTCTTGTTTTTTCGATATGATATTTTGGAAAATACCTTGGTGTCTTCTTTTCATGAAACTCGTACGAAACTAAATGACATTGATTGTATATTTCTATTTACTTGATTTGTCAATAAGAAACATATAAAATATATGATATATTTTTTAGATAGAAAATAGAAAGGGAGATGTTCATTATTTCTATATTATGAAAAGTAAAACAGTCTGTCAGGTATGTATGCACCATTGCAGTCTGGAACCCGGACAAAGGGGATTCTGCAGGGCAAGAAAAAATGAGAACGGAAAAATCATATGTGAAAACTATGGAGAAATTACGTCCCTTGCATTGGATGCGATTGAGAAAAAGCCCCTTAAAATGTTTCATCCCGGAAGTCGGATTCTGTCCGTCGGAAGTTATGGATGTAATTTGAAATGTGCGTTCTGTCAAAATCATGAAATTTCCATGGCGGATTTTAATACGGTAGACACCGTTTATATTTCTCCGGAGGCTTTGGCAGATAAGGCGCTTGCCTGTAAATCCACGGGAAATATTGGTGTGGCATTTACCTATAATGAGCCGCTGGTCGGATGGGAATATATCCGCGATACCGGCACATTGGTAAAAAGGGCCGGAATGAAAAACGTGTTGGTGACCAATGGAACGGCATCGATTGAAACACTGGAAGAAATTCTTCCTCTGACAGATGCCATGAACATTGACCTAAAGGGTTTTAAGGAATCGTATTACAGGGAACTTGGCGGGGATTTGGGAACCGTTAAAGAATTTATTCAACGTGCGGCAGCCGGCTGTCATGTGGAGCTTACCACGCTGATTGTCCCGGGCAAAAACGATACGATATCGGAAATGGAAGAAGAGGCTAAATGGATCGCATCGGTTGGAGTAGCTGTCGGGAAGAAGATTCCGCTGCATGTCACCCGTTTTTTCCCAAGCTACCATATGACGGACAGGGAGGCAACGGAGGTGGAAAAAGTATATAGACTTGCGGAAACTGCTAAAAAATATTTAGAGTATGTGTTTGTGGGAAACTGTTGATGATATAGAATGTCATAGGACGATCCATATCCGGCATAAGTATAGAGAGACAGAAAGAGGATGGAAGTTTCATGGAAAATCAGCAGGATATCGAAAATGTTGAAGAGGAAAATCAGCCAACACATGCAAAGGAAGGCTATGTGGTAAGGGTGCATTTTAGTGAGGACGATTATTCCGCGACGGATGCGTTGAGATATTACCTGAAGCAGATGACAGAGCTGAAGTTTTAAGGAATAGATAACCTGTTTCGTATCTTTTGTTTCAAATCTTTTCTATCTATTGATACCATTCCCGTTGGGCGGAGTGGATATTCAACTTGACATCCGGTTAGAAAATTGTTATTGTTTGATTCAAAATTGAACTATCCAAATTTGAATAAAAAGGGAATTATAATGCATGCCAGTATGCTTTTTTGAAATGGTGGAACTGATCAGTAAAAAACTGGATGAATTAATAGAGGGAGGGGATTAACGTGGAATTGGTGATAACAATCGTTGTGACTTTTTTTGCAGGCATGGGAGCCGGGTTAGGTACGGGATTTGCCGGAATGAGCGCGGCTGCCGTTATCAGCCCGATGCTGATTACTTTTCTGGGCATTGATCCTTATATGGCCGTTGGAATTGCCCTTTCTTCCGATGTGCTTGCAAGTGCCGTATCAGCTTACACATATGGCAAAAATAAAAATCTTGATATCAAAAACGGCCTGATCATGATGGCAAGCGTTTTGTTGTTTACTGTGGTGGGAAGCTATGTTTCCAGCCTGGTTCCCTCTGCCGCAATGGGTAACTTTTCTGTGTTCATGACATTTCTGCTTGGTATCAAATTTATTGTGAAACCGGTTATGACAACAAAAGAATCCATGCAGGGGGTTTCTGCGAAGAAAAGGGCGGTCCAATCTGTTATATGTGGTGTCTTGATTGGCTTTATATGCGGATTTGTTGGGGCAGGAGGAGGTATGATGATGCTTTTGATACTGACGTCTGTTCTTGGATACGAATTGAAGACCGCTGTAGGCACCAGTGTGTTTATCATGGCATTTACTGCTCTTACGGGAGCGGTTTCCCATTTTGCCATAGGCGGTGTTCCTGATCTGCTCGTCTGCGTTTCCTGTGTGGTATTTACCCTTTTGTGGGCGAGAATCGCGGCCTTGTTTGCAAATAAGGCGGAACCCAAAACATTAAACAGGGTGACGGGGATCGTGCTTGTCATATTAGGGGTGGCAGTGTTTTTGTTTTCCGTTTTTTCGTAAAACATATCAATGGTTTTTGAACAATACAAAACATCATAGGACGATCCATATCCGGCATAAGTATAGAGAAATAAAGGAAGGATCGATGTGACATGAACGGTCAGATCTATGATACCGCCCTTTATCTGCGCCTTTCCAGAGACGACGCGGACGTAGACGGCGGTAAAAAGACGGAGAGCGGCAGTATCAAAAGCCAGAGGGATATTTTAAGAGCATACGTTCAGGAACATGATGATCTGCAGATCTATGATATTTATGCGGATGACGGTTATTCGGGAGTGAATTTTGAAAGACCGGAATTTAAGAGAATGATGGCGGATGTTTGGAATGGCAAAGTAAATTGTGTGTTGGTAAAGGATCTGTCAAGATTTGGACGAGATTATATCGAAGCCGGGCGGTTGATACAAAAGACCTTCCCGGCTTTAAATGTGCGCTTTATTGCGGTGACGGATGGATTTGACAGTTTATACGCGGACAGAACGAACAGTAGTCTGATACTGCCGATGAAAAATTTTATCAATGACAGTTATTGCAGAGATATATCCATGAAGGTCAGGGCGCAGCAGAAAGTAAAGCGCATGGAGGGAAAATATATCGGTGCGTTTGCCGTTTATGGTTATCGGAAGAATCCGGAAGATAAAAACCGTCTGATAGTTGATGATTATGCTGCAGATATTGTAAGACTAATCTTTGCGTGGAAGATAGAGGGTATGAGTCTGGGAGCAATCGCAGAAAAGCTGAATGTTGCAGGCGTTCTGTCTCCAATGGAATATAAAAAGTCGTTGGGGTTGAAGTATGATACAGGATTTGCAGGAGTCATGACCGCAAAATGGGCGGCTGTGTCTGTGAAACGTATTTTGGAAAATCCCGTATATGTAGGAACTATGGTGCAGGGAAAACGGGAGAAAGTAAATTATAAGGTAAAAAGGAGCATTACGAAACCGCAGGATGAATGGATCTGTGTAAAAAATACCCATGAAGCCATTATATCAGAGATTGCATTTTTAGCGGTTCAGGAGTTGTTGAAATATGATGGTAGGGCCTCCGGCAACACCTATACGGCGAATCTGTTCAGCGGTATTTTGATATGTGCGGATTGTAAAGCACCCATGATCAAAAGGGTTAATACCTATAAGGGCAAAAAGAAAGTATTTTATATCTGCCAGACAAAAAATAAGTCTATGGGATGCAGCAGGCACAGTATAGAGGAGGACACATTAAAAAGAATTGTATTATCGGAAATCAAAAAATATTTTGAATTGCTGATATGCCACTCGGACGCTGCAGAGATGATAGATAAGATGGACGTTGATTATGGTCGAATAGCTGGATATGAGGCGCAGATAGCGGCGTTTCAGGAAAAACATCAGGCCTATTACAGATTAAAAAATGGTCTGGCAGTTGATTTAAAGGAAGGCTTGATTGATCAAAAGGAATATGGTGAATTTTATCATTTATATGAGAGAAAATGCGGCGATCTGGAAAACGCCATAGGCGGACATAAAAAGATCATAAAAGATATGCTTCGTAATGGGGCTGCGACATGTGAAAAGCTGGAAAAGATCAGGACGACGCGGGAACTTCCGGAACTGGACAGGGAACTGCTTGTGACAACCGTCCGTAAGATTGCTGTCCATGAGAAAAAAAGACTAGAGATAGCGTTTCGGTTTTCTGATGGGAGGTGATATCGGTGGCAAGAACAGGAAAAAGATATTTGGAAACGCCGGTAAGACCGGAAGCAAAGGAAGCGCCTGTTGTAAAGTACTCTGTTGGAATATACAGCCGGTTGTCCGTAGATCATGATGAAAGAAAATCGGAATCCATAGAAAATCAGATTGAAATGATCCGTCAGTATATTGTTAAGGAAAACGCTGATCCCAAAAAGAAACAGAGATTTGAAGTCTTTGATACCTATATAGACCGGGGAGTTTCCGGCGTTTCTTTTGAGAGAGCGGGATTTGACAGATTGATGAACGATATAAGGAATCATCATGTTAATTGCATTATGGTAAAGGATCTATCCAGATTTGGCAGAGACTATTTGGAAACGGGAAATTATATAGAAAAGATTTTCCCTTTTTTAGGTGTTCGGTTTATTGCGGTTACAGACGGGTTTGATTCTATGTCTGTAAATGTTTCGGAAAGAAAATTGGAAATGAATATCAGGAATCTGGTCAATGATATGTACGCGAAGGATATCTCAAAAAAAGTAATGAATGCACGAAAAATGGCTGTCGGGAGAGGGGCGTATATCGGGGGCGCAGCGCCTTATGGATATGTTACGGAAGAAACAGGCGGAATCAGAAAGCTAGTGATCCATCCGGAAAACGCGAGGATCGTTCTTTCCCTTTTTGAAAGCTTTGCAGACGGTAGTTCCTTTGAAGAAATCGTATCATGGCTTTATCGGAATAAAGTGCATCGAATCAGCGACTATAACAAGTATGGACATACATATGGAATCAGCGGAGAGATACTTCATCAGTGGAATCCGGGGGTGATCAGAGGAATCTTATCAAATCCTGTATATACGGGGGAACTTGTGCAGTACAGGAGAAGATCATGCTTGCAAGGGGGACAGAAAGGAATTAGTGATACGCAGAAACAGGAAAGGATCATTGTGGCAAATAGTCATGAACCAATCATAGGGCAGGGACTGTTCGATCAGGTAAATGTAAAATTGAAAGAAAGGGAGAAGGGAGCTGTCGATAAAAGAGGATCAGGGAAGAACGCTATAGCGGATGAGGGAAATATGTTCCGGCATATTCTTTATTGCGGAAACTGCGGTGGTAAAATGCATGCGGTATATTACCGGAGCAGGAGGGATGGAAAAAAGAGTTATTCCTATTATTGCAGGAATGCCTATTATATGGATGAGAGGAGATGCTCTAAAAATTACATCAAGGAAGGAACGCTTGAACGCATCTGTTCAGAGAGGATCAGAGAAATCTTCAAAGAAAAACAGCTTTCTTCCAAGGCGTTGATGGAGATAAATCATTCAGAATGGGAAAAAAAGGAAGCGGCTTATCTTGAGGAACAGGATCAAATCATGCGGGAGAAATACAAACTCAGTAACCGGGCCGGAATGATGTATATGGAATATAAGGAGGGACTGATCAGCGGTCAGGAGTATGTTGCGTTTCGGGAACATAGAACGAGACAGGAAAATTTTTATGAGAAGAGAATGGGGGAAATCAAGCAAAAAATAAGTAAAATGGAAATCAAGGTAGAGGAACAGAATCGGTTTTTATGTTCTTTGCAAAAGACGGAAGGGTATCAAAGACTGAATATTCAGTTCATAGAGTCTTTGATTGAGGAGATCGATGTTTCATCGGATGGAATAATCGATATCCGGTTCCGGTTTCATCATAAAGACGGGGGTGTATGCGATGGATGAAAATCAACGATTGTCATACGGCGGCATCGGATACTGCATGACTGTTGGTTATTCAGGTGATAACAACCACAGACATGAAAGAGACCTTCATGGTAAAATTGCAGGATACTATCGCCTATCCATGGAAGACGACGATATTAAGGAAGAAAGCAACAGTATTACCAACCAGAGACTACTGATCAGGCGGTATATAATAGACCATCCGGAGCTTTCCCATTATGAATACTGTGAATTTTATGATGATGGAGTTTCAGGAACCACCATGACCAGACCGGGGATGCAGGCGATGCTTGAAAAAATAAGGAAGAATGAGATCCAGTGTGTAATTGTAAAAGATTTATCACGGTTTTCCAGAGATTACATTGAATTAGGCGATTATATGGAGCAGATTTTCCCATTTATGGGTGTCCGCTTTATCTCCATCGCAGAGCGCTATGACAGTCAGGAGCAGATAGGAAAAACGGCGGATATGGAGATTGGATTTCAAAGCCTGCTGGCAGATTTTTATTGTAAGGATGTTTCCGAAAAAGTGAGAAGTTCCATAACGGCAAAGAAAAATCAGGGCAAATACGCAACCGGGAGTACACCCTTTGGGTATCGGAAGGATGGAAATGACAGAAATAAATTACGGATTGTCCCGGAAGAGGTCGAAGTGATCAGACATATTTTTGAACTGTCTCTGGAAGGACAAAATCTGACGCAGATCTGCAGGACATTGAATGATGAAAAGACGCCTACGCCGTTGGAATTCAAAAACCAAAGAAAAAAACAAAACCGGAAGGAACTGCAGCAGGAACATAAATACTGGCAGCCGGGAACCGTAAGAACCATACTGACCAATGAAAGTTATCTTGGCAGCATGGTTTTTCATAAATCTGTTCAGGCGCAGGTAGGTGGAAACCGGACTTTATTAAGACCACGGGAGGAATGGAACGTCTTTGAAAACCATCATCCCGCGATTGTTAGTAAAGAAATGTTTGATAAAGTACAGGAAAAGTTTTTTCGTAAAAAGGCGGTGGTAAGAAAGCCTGTTTTATATGCATTGAAGGGAAAGACGTATTGCGGATATTGCGGTCGAAGATTAAAGATTATGAAACTGGCTGATGACAAACTCTATTATTATTGTGTGAATCAAAAGCTGAGTAGTTATAATGAATGTCTCTATGGCAGCGTTAGTAATGAGTTTTTGGAGAAACTTGTGCTGGAAGAATTACAGGTGCAGATAGGGAGGCTGGCAGATATGGCGGGCGTCAGAAGGGAAGCGTCAGAACGGCAGCGGGCGGTCATTCGGAAAATCGGTAAAGAAATCATAGCTGCAGAGGCAGGGATAGCAGAACTGACGAAAAGAAAAGCCGGTCTGCTGGGGGCATATCATGCGGCTGCTTACACCAAGGAGCAGTATATGGAATCCCGCAGACATCTGGATCGGCAGATCTCTGAAAAGCGGATATGGCAGAAGAAGTTAAAGGAGCAGCTGGATTTTTACAAGGATCTGTGGTACGCAGAGACGGGAGATGATGAGAATTTCAGGCAATATGCTGGGTTTGGAAGCCTTACAAAAGAAATGGCGGATGCGTTTATAGAAAAAATCATCATAAGTAATGAGAAAACCATAGACATCTATTGGAAATTCAATCAAAGGGTGGCAGTTATATAACACCAGCGGGAATTGTAAGAGGAAATGACCGCTTTCTATACGGGGAGAAGGTAAAGGCGTATCTGATCCGGGGTGCACGCAGACTTTCGGGGATTCAGAAATATCCGGATGAACGTGTTGGATGGGGAGCGTTGTGTGTGAGGGGGAGTATACCCACTTGAAGCAGTAGAGTTTGCGGGGTGAAATTTTATTAAATACGTGTTTTGCATCATGGTTCGCTTAGGTCATGGTGGAAAATAAACATAATTGTATGGTCATCTAGCAAAAAGTGTGGTACACTTATGAAGTTCATGATTTGCAAAATTTAAAAAGAACAAAAATCAGGAGGGATAACAGATGAGCGGAAAATATGCAGGAACACAGACGGAAAAGAATCTGGAGGCGGCATTTGCCGGTGAGTCCCAGGCGAGAAATAAGTATACCTACTTTGCCTCTGCGGCAAAGAAAGAGGGTTTTGAGCAGATTGCGGCGCTGTTCCTCAAGACGGCGGACAATGAGAAAGAGCATGCCAAGATGTGGTTCAAGGAGCTGAACGGCATCGGGAATACAGTTGCGAATCTGAATGCTGCAGCCGAAGGGGAGAATTTCGAGTGGACGGATATGTATGAGGACTTTGCTAAAACGGCCGAGGAAGAGGGCTTTCCGGAGTTGGCATCAAAGTTCCGCATGGTAGCTGCTATTGAGAAGCATCATGAAGAACGTTATCGGGCGCTTCTGAAGAATGTGGAAATGGCGGAGGTGTTTGCCAAGAGCGAGGTGAAAGTATGGGAATGCCGTAACTGTGGCCATATCGTTGTGGGAACCAGGGCTCCAGAGGTCTGTCCTGTGTGTGCACATCCGCAGGCGTATTTTGAGGTTAGCGCGGAGAATTATTAACTCTTGCGAGGAATGTGGGATGTCTGGAACTGATGTAAGAGTGTTTTATAAAGATGAAATTCTGATGTATTCATTATGATTTATGCAATAAATTAAAGGGTTTCGGATAATTATCTGAAACCCTTTATAATGAACTTTATCGTACATACATGATAAGTATAATGAATTTACAGGTATAAATAATTAACTTGACATAAGAGGGATAAGTTTTACAAGAGTGGGAAAAGGAGTTTAGAGATGGAGCGCAAGGCGGAGAGGATAGAATTTCATTTGGGAAAGGCTGGAAAGCTGGCTCCACTGATTGTGGCGGCGGTGATGATCGGATGGGCGGCAGTTGGACAATCCAATGTGAATGGATATGTGCTGGCATTTTTTGCGGCGTTGGTGACTGGGATCATTTTTGCAAAGAATGAAAAGGCATATGGAGAAGCAATGGTGTCCGGTCTGTGCAAGCCAATGTTCGCCGTGATCGTATTGGCAGTGATACTGGCGGCAATTTCAGGCAAATTGATTTCTGCCAGCGGGGCAGTACAGACGGTGGCAGCATATGTGGTGGCAGCGGGTTTTACGGGAAAACTTTTTGTGGCGGCGACGTTTCTCATTACCTGTCTGCTGGCTTTTGCTACAGGAACTTCGGTGGGTACTTATTTTGTGGTGATCCCCATTTTGTTCCCGGTAGGTGTGATGGCGGGGGCGGCACCGGAATTTATGATCGGAGCGATCGTGTCGGGGGCTGCGTTCGGTGACAATCTTGGACCGATTTCGGATACTACCATTGCCTCGTCTGCGACGCAGCATGCGGATTTGGGGACGGTGGTAGAAACCAGAACGCGTTACAGTCTGCCTGCGGCAGCCGGAGCATTTATTTTGTTTTTGTTGTTTTCCAAAACGACGGACGGTAACGCGGCGATGGAGGCGGCGGGAGGAGAGGCAAATCCAATTAGTCTGGTTATGCTGGTGATTCCTGTGGTGATCATTGCCCTGTGTATGATGAGGAAACATCTGATCACTGCCTTGTCATGGGGAATTCTGGCGGGAGTCGCTGTCGGACTGCTTTTCGGTGTTTATACTGTGGATGAACTGATCTCATACCCCGGCGGATTTTCGGTGTCCGGAGCCATCATAGAGAGCATTACGGGGACGGCTGGAACGGTGGCCATGCTGATTGCGGTATTTGCCCTTTTGGGGGTGCTGGAACACAGCGGCTTGTTTGAGGATGTCAGAGGGCTTCTGGAGCGTTTCGCAAAAACTGAACGCAGCACAGAGGCGACGATTGTTTTATCTGTAGGTATCTTGAGTATGGTGACAGGTGTGATTTCGGTGGCGATTGTAGCGCTTGGCGACCTGATCGATGAAATGGGTGAAAAAGCGGGCGTGAATCGGTATCGTCGGGCGAATCTGATGGACTGCACTGGCTGTGTGTTTTGTTTTCTGGCACCATGGACTGTACACTGTGTGATCCCGGCGCAACAATCCGCCCAGTTTGGTGAGGCATTTGCGGTGGCACCGGCCTCTGTGCCTTTTGTAAACTATTATTCTCTCTGCATGCTGGTGATGCTGCTGGTGGCAGTGATTACCGGATATGGCAGAAAAGCTCCCCGAAAATGAAATCCTAATCCAGAAAACAGATATACTTTATGGGGAATGAGCAGGGGAGGATTTGGAGAGAATGAAAGATAAAATTTAAGAAAGGAAGGGTATGCGTCTGTTGATGGCATACAAGGTGATTTACGATGTGTACTGCAATAGCATTTCAAAGCAAGGATTTTTATTTTGGAAGGAATCTGGATCTGGAGTATTCTTATCATGAGGAGATTACGGTTACACCGCGCAATTATCCTTTCCGATTTCAAAAGGTGGATGATATGCCAAAGCACTATGCGATGATCGGCATGGCGTATATTGTGGATGATTATCCGCTTTATTATGAGGCGACCAATGAGAAAGGTCTAAGCATGGCCGGGCTTAATTTTCCCGGGAATGCTGATTATAAGCCTTATGTGGAGGGAAAGGAGAATGTGACACCATATGAGTTGATTCCGTGGATTTTAGGAAGCTGCGCTACGCTGAAACAAGCAAAGGAGAAGCTGTCCGGGTTAAATCTTGTTGCGATCAGTTATAGCGATGAACTGCCGTTGTCGCCGTTGCACTGGATCATATCCGGCAGGGAGGGATCTATCACTGTGGAATCGGTCAGGGACGGACTTAAAATTTATGACAATCCGGTGGGTCTGTTGACCAATAATCCGACGTTTGATTATCATATGACCAATTTGGTAAACTATATGAATCTTACGGCGGAAGCGCCGGTGAACAGGATGACAGATAAGATATCTTTAGAGCCTTATTCCAGAGGAATGGGAGCGATGGGGCTGCCGGGTGATCTGTCTTCTGCCTCCCGTTTTGTCAAAGCGGCTTTTACCAAGTTAAATTCAGTCTGCGGGGAGTCTGAGGAGGAGAGCGTCAGCCAGTTTTTTCATCTTCTGGGGAGTGTGGAACAGCAGAGAGGCTGTGTTCATATGGGCGATGGAAAATATGAAGTGACGATCTACTCATCCTGCTGCAATGTGGATCAGGGGATCTATTATTATACGACTTATCAAAACAGGCAGATTTCTGCAGTAGATATGCGTAGGGAAGATCTCGATGGGCAGACGTTGGTCGCCTATCCTCTGATCAATGAGCAGAATATATTCTATCAAAACTGACACAGTGGAAAGCAGGCATTACAGGTAAGATTCTGTCTGTATATTTGTCCGGCTGCCGTGTGGGAAGAGTGAAAAAAGATTGTGTTTCACAATCGCCTGTGTTAAAATTAATCATCTATGATTTTTGAAAGATTTGAAAAATCATAGATGATTATTATTGAAAGGATGGCCGAAACACTGGTAAAGCGTAGATTTATACCTATAAGAATAGTGAAGCCGGGTATGGTCATTGATCAGGCGATGATCGATCGTGCCGGGCGTGTTTTGATTGCCAGAAACACTCCTTTGGAAGACTTTCACATTGAGGGATTAAAGAAAATCGGTGTGAACGGCGTCTATATCCGGGAGGGGACAGAGGATGAGGAACCTGCAAAACCGCAGGAACCCAAGATGCCGGAGGCTGTCCAGAAAAAATATGAGAAGGTAAAAGTAGAAGATCCGGCTAAGGTAACGATTTCCGAGAGCGTGCGGAACCGTGTTGCTCAGGGAATCCAGTATCTGTATCAGGATACGCAGTCGGCGGATTTTACCAATGCTTCCAGAAGCATAACGGATGATCTGATGAAGGCAATCTCGGACAATGATGCGGTGGCGGTGGATATCAGCACGTTGAAGGTCAGCGATGAATATACTTTTAAGCATAGCGTAGATGTGGCGACTATGTCGATGATTGTCGGTAGAAAGTACGGATTGAACGATAAGCAGGTTTATGAGATCGGCATCACCGGTCTTTTACATGATATCGGCAAGTCAAAAATTCCGAATGAGGTTCTGAATAAGGCAGGAAAACTGACGGACGAGGAATTTGAGATGATGAAGCAGCATTCCGTATTCGGATATCATATTTTGGAGAAGAAGGAGGATCTTTCTCAGGAGGTAAAGTTGGGCGTGCTGCAGCACCATGAAAAGACCAATGGCAGGGGCTATCCTATGAAGGTAACGGAAGAGAAGATTACACTGTTTGCAAAGATCATCTCTGTGGCGGATATCTATGATGCTTTGGTTACGGAGCGGCCTTATAAGAAACCGTTTTCCCCAAGAGATGCGGTGGAGATGATCATGTCCATGACAGGCGAGTTGGATTTTAAAGCGATGAAATGCTTTTTGGAAAGCGTGATCCTGTATCCGGTGGGGACGGATGTGGCTCTCAGTAACGGTGAGACGGCACGTGTGATCGAGAATGTACCAAACTATGTGCTTCGACCGAAGGTTATGGTAGTGGATACCGGCAAGGTGTATGATCTTGCTAATGACTTAAGCTGCGCGAGTATTATCATACTGTAATACATATAAAGTTTGGAGCGGAAACTTAGACGATAGAAAAAACAGAACTTGCACAGAAAGGAAATGCGAGGAACGATGCTAGAGGAAAAAATGGAAGAAAAACTGGGATTTGACAATCATAAATATCTGGAGATGCAGTCGCAGAATATACGGGAACGAATCGGGATGTTCGACGACAAGCTTTATCTGGAATTTGGCGGGAAGTTATTTGATGATTATCATGCCTCTCGTGTACTGCCGGGATTTCAACCGGACTCGAAGCTGCAGCTGCTGATGCAGCTGTCGGAGCAGGCGGAGATCGTGATTGTTATCAGTGCGGCAGATATTGAAAAAAATAAGATCAGAGGCGATCTGGGAATCACGTATGATCTGGATGTGCTCAGACTGATGCAGGAATTTGAAGAGAAGGGACTGTATGTCGGAAGCGTCGTTATTACAAAATATGCGGGACAGACCGGAGCAGATCTTTTTAAGCAGCGTCTCTGCAAGTTGGGGATACGTGTATATACGCATTATGTTATTGAGGGTTACCCGAATAACGTATCGCATATTGTCAGCGATGCGGGATTTGGAAAGAATGATTATATCGAAACCACAAGACCGCTGGTGGTAATTACAGCGCCGGGACCGGGAAGTGGAAAGATGGCGACCTGTCTGTCGCAGCTTTATCATGAGCATCGGAGAGGGATCCATGCGGGGTATGCAAAGTTTGAAACATTTCCGATCTGGAATGTACCATTGAAGCATCCGATCAATCTGGCTTACGAGGCGGCGACGGCAGATTTGAACGATATCAATATGATCGATCCGTTTCACATGGAGGCATATAACAAAACCACTGTAAATTATAATAGGGATGTGGAAATATTCCCTGTATTAAAGGCAATCTTTGAGAAAATCTATGGAAAGAGTCCCTATCAGTCGCCGACAGATATGGGTGTCAATATGGCGGGTAACTGCATCTGTGATGACGAAATCTGTCAGGAAGCTTCCAAACAGGAGATCATCAGGAGATATTTTAATACATTAAACGGACTGCTGCAGGGTCATAATCAGGAAGAAGAGGTATATAAGATTGAACTGGTCATGAATCAGGCGGGGATTGCAGTGACCGACCGCAGGGTGGTGGTTGCGGCGAGAAAACTTGCGGAGCTGAAGCAGTCTCCGGCTGCTGCTTTGGAGCTGAAAGACGGACGGATGATCACCGGCAAGACCTCTGCACTTTTGGGAGCGACCTCGGCGATGCTGCTTAATGCGTTAAAAGCGCTGGCGGGAATTGATCAGGAATTGGATATTATTGCCGCAGAGTCATTGGAGCCGATCCAGAGACTGAAGACAGCGTATCTTGGCAGCCGGAATCCGAGGTTGCATACAGATGAGGTGCTGATTGCGCTTTCCATCAGTGCGGCAGACCATAAAGAAGCGGCGCTGGCATTGGAACAGCTGCCGAAGCTGGCGGGGTGTCAGGCACATACTTCGGTTATGCTCTCACAGGTGGATATCAAGCAGCTGAAAAGACTTTCGATCCAGTATACGATGGAAGCACAGTATGAGAATCACAGGATTTATCATTAAAACGGGCTGTAATAAATAAAAATAATAAATTGAGGCAAAATTTAAGATAAGATATTTTAATAGAAAGGTAAGAAGTGATATGGAAAAGCTGGCAATCCATGGAGGTACGCCGATTCGGGAACATAAGATCTCTTATGGTAGACAGTGTATTGAAGAGGATGATATTCAGGCTGTTACCGATGTGCTGAAAAGCGATTATCTGACCTGCGGACCAAAAGTGGATGAACTGGAACGTGCGTTGTGTGATTATACGGGAGCAAAATATGCCGTTGCGGTATCCAATGGCACGGCAGCGTTACACTGCGCCTGTATAGCGGCAGGTATCGGTCCGGGGGATGAGGTGATCACGACGCCTATCACATTTGCGGCAAGTGCCAATTGCGCTTTATATTGCGGAGCGACACCGGTATTTGCGGATATTGATCCTGATACCTATAATATCGCTCCGGAGAGTATCAGAGAGCATATTACAGAGAAGACCAAGGCTGTTGTGGCGGTAGATTTTACGGGACAGGTGGTGGAGATCGAGGAGATCAGAAAGATCTGTGATGAATATCATCTTTTGTTCATTGAAGATGCGGCGCATTCCATCGGGAGCAGTTATGACGGCAAAATGGTAGGAAGTCTTGCGGATATTACAACATTCAGCTTCCATCCGGTTAAAACGGTTACAGGCGGGGAGGGTGGCGCAGTACTGACCAACCGGAAGGATATTTATGATAAGATTTATCTGGCCCATGTCCATGGGATCACGCATGATGCGGCGCAGATGATGGAAGATCATCCGGAAGGATGGTATTATGAACAGGTTTCACTGGGATATAATTACCGGTTGACGGACTTTCAGGCGGCTCTGGTACTGAGCCAGCTGAGTAAGATTGAGCGGTTTAAGGCGAGGAGAAGGCAGATCGTAAACCGGTATAATGAGGCATTTGCCGAGATTCCGCAGTTGATCGTACAAAAGGAGATCTCGCAGTCGGATACCTGCCGGCATCTATATATCCTTAGACTGGCGCTTGATCGGCTGAAGTGCAGCAGACTGGAGTTTTTTAATGCTCTGGCAGCGGAGAATATACAACCGCAGGTGCATTATGTACCGGTGTATTGGTTCCCGCATTATCAAAAGCTGGGATTTCGGAAAGGATGTTGTCCGGTGGCGGAAAAGGTCTATGAAGGGATCATGAGCATACCGCTTTATCCGGCAATGACGGATCAGGATGTGGAGGATGTGATCCGGGCGGTGAAGAAGGTTGTGGAGTATTATGCAGTGTAAAAAGAAGTGGTATTTTTATACGAAAAAGGACTTATTATTGCTCATTTGGATAAAGGACAAGGATATGGAAAGGTAAGGCAGTTGAGAGGCAGCCGAGTATGGTTTTACAGTGAGAATAGGGATAGATGTCCGGTCGTTTGTCTTTGATCAGGGGAAGATGACGGGGATAGGAAGATATATCTATGAAGTGATCAAAGTGTGGATAAAAGAATATCCGGATGATGAGTACTATCTATTAGCTAATGGAGAAATTTTTTTAGGGTTTCAGTTACCGGCTAACTGGCATATGGTGACGGACGACAGTGGTATCTTTCGAAATAGTAAGATATGGGGAATCGTAAGGCTGCCGTATCTTGTGAAAAGACTAAAGCTGGATGTGTTCTGGGGACCCAATTTTGTGTTGCCGGCCAGAGTGAAAGGAACAAAATATTTTGTGTCTGTTTATGATCTTGCGGCATGGAGGTTTCCTGATACCATTGAACGATCTAATGCTGTCAGGTTGTATTTGAGGACAGAAAGCGCATGCAAAAGAGCGGATGGTATTATTGCAATATCGCAGGCTACGGCAGATGATATTACGGAGATTTTTGGGATTAAAGCAGACGATATCAATGTCTGCTATTGCGGGGGAAGCGTAAAAACTTCCGGTAATAACACGGTTGGGGACGAAATAGGGTCGGATCGTAAAGCTGTAAAAGGGAATATAAATGCCTGCCTGCAGTTTGAGGAGGAGTATTTTCTTTTTGTCAGTACGATTGAACCAAGAAAAAATGTATTGTCAATTATACAGACCTTTGAAAAGTATAAAGAACGGAGTGGCAGTACTATAAAGCTGGTTCTGGCAGGAAAACGTGGTTGGAATTGCGATGATATTTATGAGGCAGCAGAAAGCAGCACATACAAGGAAGATATTGTTATGCCGGGCTATATTACTGAGGAAGATAAAAGATATCTTTACCAGAATGCAAAACTGTTTCTATTCCCATCCCTATATGAAGGATTTGGAATTCCGGTTCTGGAAGCTATGGAATATGGACTGCCTGTGATTACCAGTCGGGTGTCATCTCTTCCTGAAGTGGGTGGGGATGCGGTTTTATATGTGGATGATCCCTTTGATATTGACGGAATCGCTGAAAACATAGATAAGATTTGCAGTATGTCGATGGAGGAAGCGGAAGAATTGAGTAAAAAGATGGAACTGCAGGTAAAAAAATTTTCCTGGGATAATACGGCGCGCGATATCATGGGCATGTTTATGAAAAGAGTGAAGGGGATATAGCAGAGGGGCGTTAAATGAAAATCTTGGTTGATTTAACAGCACTTGATGACAACTTTTCAGGTATAGAGCGGTATGCAGCAAGTTTGGCTTTAGAAATGATCAAAAGAGAGGAATACAGCTTTATCCTTGTATTTAAGAATCAGGTACATCCTTTATTAAAAAAAGAGATTGGGCGGAGTAATGTAACAGATGTAGTAATAAAAGGAAAAAATAAGCTTGTTTTTAATCAAGTAAGGCTACCGCTGTTACTTGGAACAATAGATGCAGATTATTATGTTTTTTTGGCATTTCCGGTTCCAATTTTGTTATTGAAAAGAAATATGGTTAGTACGATCCATGATATATCCTGCTGGGATTGTCCTGAGACGATGAAAAAGCTTAGTAAATGGTACTTCAGAATTTCACATAAGATTGCAATGAAGAAATGCAGAAATATCATTACCATATCCGAATTTTCCAAGATACGGATCCGGGACAGGCTGCATTACCCCGAAAAAAAGATATGGAAGATCTATTGTGGAACGGACGATAAATTTCAGAATTTCGTGAAAGAGGAAGTTGTCTGGCAGGGGATAAGAGAAAAATATCATTTGCCGGAAAATTATATTTTATCTCTATCAACACTGGAACCTAGAAAAAATCTTGAATTGCTGTTAAAAGCTTATCAGGAATTGTTTTTGTCAGGTAAATTAACACGTCCACTGCTTCTGGCAGGCAGGATGGGATGGAAAATGGAAAAATTTCTGGATACCATTGATAATTCAGTTAGAGAAAAAATATATCTGACAGGATTTATACAGGAAGAAGATATTCCTTATCTGTATTCCGGCGCTGATTTCTTTGTATTTCCCTCCCAATATGAGGGATTTGGACTACCGCCATTAGAGGCGATGGTGTGTGGTACGCCGGTACTTTCCTCGGATGCGGCGTCTTTACCGGAAGTGTTAGGAGATGCTGCGATTTATTTTAAAAGTAATAATATTGACAGTTTAAAAAATGCATTATGTAATATGGATAATCATTTGCTGGAGATGAAGTCAAAGATAGTGGAAAGCGGAAGAAAACAGGCAGAGGAATATTCTTGGGGAAGGGAAGCAGGGAAGCTGCTGGAATTTCTGTCAGAATCGATGGTATAGTATGGCATTGTGATAAAATTAAGAAAGTATAGAGCGCAATAGAATGGATGCGGATATAAAGTATTCTGTAATTATAATTTCTTATAATATTGAAAAATATTTAGAAGAAAGCATATTATCTGTCATAAATGCAGGAGGAGACAGATGTGAAATTATTGTAATGGATGACGGTTCCAGTGATCATTCTTTTGACATTGCTTTGAAGCTGGCGGAAAAGTATCAAAATCTCAGAGTTTTTAGGCAAAACAATCAAGGTCCGTTGATGGCAAGGCAAAATGGAGCTTTAAAGGCACAGGGGAAATGGATTACATTTCTTGATGGGGATGATTTCTTTGATAAAGATTTCTTTCGGTGTGTTGATAATCAGATTAAAAACATTACCTCAAAAGATATGATCGTTGTAAATATGCGGCATTATTATGAAAATACAAAAAAATACGGGGAGCCAATTTATTCTTTTGAAGAGAAGTATGAGCCTGTCAATTTGCTGAAATTACCATGGTATGTGCATGGGAAAGTATTCTCCAGGGAGATTATGGATAAAGGACATTCCTTTTATAAACCGAAGCATTTTTATGAGGATATAGGGCATTTGCCGCAATTGGTCATTAATATTGAAAATGTTTATTGGATAGATAAGCCCTTATATATCTACCGCAGAAGAGAGGGATCGACTTCAACGGATGATTCCTCTGGGAAGCTTTATGATATGGTTGCTTCTTTGGAGGCTGCAAGAAGATACTTAATAAGACATCCTTTATTTGATGCAGACTTTGCAGCAATATTTGAGGCGTATGTGATAAAAAATACTCTGTTATTTAATTTCCCTAAAATATTAAACCAAGATGCGAAGTCAAAATATGCAATGCAAATGTTTCGTTATATTGAACTTCGATATCCTTTCTGGTATCAGAACCCGTATATTCAGACAATGAGTCTTAGGGATAGATCATATTTATGGTTGATTAAAAGAAGATATTGGAATTGCTTACATCATTTGATCCGGTTTAAAAAATTAATAAAAAATAAAATGGAACATGTTGGTATGAAAGAATTGGTTTTGCTGTATCAAAAGTATTCAAAGTAGAAGTGATATCAGGTTCATAAGGTGAGAAAATGATGAATCAAGAACCATTAATATCAGTTGTTGTACCGATCTATAATGTGGAAAAATATCTAAAAAAATGTCTGGACAGCATCATCGGGCAAACATATAGGAATCTGGAAATTATTCTTGTAAATGACGGCTCTACAGATGAAAGCGGTGCTATATGCGATGATTACAGGGAAAAGGATCCACGGGTGAGAGTTGTTCATCAGAAGAATCAGGGATTGTCCGGTGCGCGTAATACCGGAATCAATATTGCAAATGGTGAATTGCTTGGTTTTGTTGACAGTGATGATTATATTGTTGAAAATATGTATGAAAGGCTTTTGGATGTTTTATTAAAAAACGATGCACAGATCAGTATCTGTGACTGTGAATGTATCATGGAAGCCGGAGAAGAGATAAGTCATCAAGAGTATCCGAAACTTGAGACGGAAGTGCTGAATACAGAGCAGGCATTACAAAGGCTGGACGGATTTTCTTATCCTTACTGGAAATATGTAACGGCATGGAATAAGTTATATCGCAAACATTTATTTGATGAAATACTTTATCCGGTTGGGAAAAAAAATGAAGATGAGTTTATTGCCCATATTTTGTTGGCTAAGGCGGAATGCGTGACTGTAATCTCAGAACCATTATATAAATATGTCCAAAGGGCTGACAGTATTATGGGCGGCAGTAAAAAAAAGAAGCATATGGATGCTGTTTATGCCTTGAAAGAGAGATGTGATTTCTTTTTAGAACGAGGTAACAAACAGTTATACAAGGCTACTTTGCGTATGGCATATCTCATATTCAAAGAAATACTTTGTGAACAAAAGAATAAAGGGGAAGATGAATTTAAAGAGATATATACATGGCTTTTTCGTTCCTTATTAAGGACTTTTGATTTAAGATCAATAAAATTATGGATTGTATTTCATTGATGAAAAACTTAATTTTCAGCTAGAAATGCCAAAAGGAAACATTGTAAATATGAAGCATTTAATAGATTTTATAAAGTTTCGATTGTTTTTTTTCAGTATAGTAATAAAAGTTTTTTGGGGATGCAGGAGAAAAAAAACAGTTATTTTAATGGGAACGCCGCTTCATGGCAATTTAGGGGATCAGGCAATTGCATATTCAGAATACGTTTTCTTCCAAAAGCTGGGTTATCGGACGGTTGAAATTCCGTCTCCATATGTATCTAAATATATTAAACTGTGGAAATTGCTGATTGGTTCCAAAAGAGTGTATATACATGGAGGCGGTTTTATAGGTGCTCTTTGGCCGAAAGAACATGATATGCTTCTTCAAATTTTAAATGCTTTTTTAGAAAATGAAATTATCATTTTACCGCAAACTATTGATTTTGGTGATGACGACAGTTTGATTGATGAGTTTAATTCTGCGCTTAAAAAATGCAAAAATGTTGTTATTTGTGCAAGAGAAAAGTTTTCCTATCAAAAATATTATGAAAAGATAAATTTTGCAAAAATGTTTTTGATTCCGGATATGGTTTTATTTTTGGAACCGTTACATTTAAAAGTAAAAAAAGATAGTAAAAAGGCTGTCTTTTGCATGCGGACAGATAAAGAAAAAATGGTTTCCGATAATGATATTAAAGATTTCATTCAAAATGTATGCTTGTTAAGTCCGGATATGGAAATCATAAAAACGGATACAGTTCAGAATATTTTTGCCACCCCGGCAAAACGAAAAAAATTAGTGGAAGATAAAATAGAAGAATTTTCAAAGGCAAATCTATTAATAACAGATCGATTGCATGGTATGGTATTTGGTTATCTGGCTGGGGTGCCGGTTGCAGTACTGTCAAATATAAATCATAAAGTTTCTGGTATATATGACTGGATCAAAGAAAATACAAAAATAAGAATGATGAATTCAACGAAAGAATTTGGGGATTTTTGTCAGGAAATTTTATCGGAAGAAAAAGAAGAGTATTTTTATATTGATTTTAAGGGAAAATACCAGCCGTTGATTGAGATTGTGAAGAATGGAGTATGAATGGTATCAAATGAATGTCAAAGAACCGTGTAAAGTGAATGGTAAGTATACGTTTGAAGCTTCGGACAGGAAATGGGTTGAAGAAAGTAACAATGAAGGTTATTTAAAACAGATTATAGTAAGAGCTGGATGTTAAGAAAATAATGAAACAAACAAGGACGTATTATGCAAAACTTAATATAACACTGGGGTTTATCAGCAAATTTATAACCATTATTACTGAATTTATTTTACGTTCTATCTTTATTCAATATCTGGGTGAAGAATTATTAGGTGTGAATGGTGTGTTTACAAATGTAATCCAAATTTTGTCATTGACAGAACTGGGATTAGATCATGTTGTAAGTTATAGCTTTTATAAACCTCTGGCTAACAATGATGAGGGTAAGATAAGCGCATTAATACGGTTTTATAGGAGGATTTATAACTTAATCGCTCTGGTGGTTTTGGTAATTGGTATTTTATTAATTCCATTTCTGAAATTTATTATTAACACTGATTTTCCCGTAGATAATTTGTATGTTTTATATATGATTTTTTTGGCGGATACGGTATTTTCGTATTTGTTTGTCTATAAGAATACATTGTTGACAGCTGCACAAAAAGGCTATATTTCCACAAAATATAATATGTGTGCGGAATTACTGATTACAACTGTGCAGATTGTTATTATCGTTTTGTATAAAAATCTTGTTCTTTTTCTTTTGACCCGCGTGATAATTAACCTGACTAAAAACTATTTGTTATCCAAGAGAGCAGAACGTGATTATCCATACATAAAAAAGGAATCAAGTGATCTTTCGCAGAAAGAAATAAGTGAAATGAAAGAGACGATAAAATCAGGTTTTATTTATAAGTTGTCATCTGTATTATTAAATTCAACAGATAGTATTATTATCTCATCAGTTATAGGTACTGTGTGGGTAGGATATTTGGCAAATTATAATACAATTACATTAGGACTTGATTCATTTTATACAATTATCTTTTCAAGTTTGACTGCCGGAGTCGGAAATCTGGTTGAGACGGAAGGCGTTGAACAAAGGGAGAAAATATTTAATATTATGCTTATGACAGCAGCGTGGATTGCTGTTGTGTTTTCCGGCTGCTTTTATGCATTGTCTGATGAATTTGTTGTTCTTTGGCTTGGTGAAAAATATGCATTAGATAATTTTACCGTTATAAGCAAGACGTTAATTTTGTTTCTTATTTGTTCTATGCAGCCGATATTTACGTACAGGGAGGCATTGGGATTGTATAGAAAAACAAAATATGCTATACTTGCAGCTGCATTTATCAATGTTATATTATCAATTCTTCTGGGGAAATGGCTTTCGTTGGGGGGTGTATTGATTGCTACTGTTATTTCTAGGTTATTAACTTATTGTTGGTATGAACCAAATATTCTCTATAGAGAGTGTTTTCAAAAAAAAGCAAATTCCTATTTCAAAAGACGAATAGTTGATTGGATTGGACTGATTATTGTTTTATATGCTGTCAGATGGGTTGGAATAATATGGAAAGCAGTTACCTGGATGGAGTGGGTGATCAAGGCTGTAAGTATTTTTGTTGCAGTCAATGTTGTGTGTTGGTTTATTTATGGAAAAACAAATGAATTTTATGCGTTAAAGAAGCAAATAAACAATATAGTAATAAAAAAATTTTAGATGGTGAGTTTGAAAAGGCTTTTTTTTGCTGTGACTTTGCCGTCTTTATTTTCACATACTTTTATAAACTGATCGATTCTGGAGATCAGTTCCCTGTGCTGGTCATCAATGGCTTTATTTCCCGTGATCAGATTATCGCTGAATGTAATTTTCATTTATTTTGTTTCTCCTTTTTCGAAAAAGTGTTTCCGACGCTTAAAACCTGAGATTTATATATTTGCTTATAAAATGGTTGCCTGCCATTTGCAACGTATATTTATAGATAATATATGTTATAATTTAGTTGATAATACTGTATAGTGTGGTATAATAGCAAAAAAAGCGGAAAATGGTACTATATGTATGGGGAGGTATACAGATGGCACGTATGGTCGGGATTGGGGTACAGGATTTTGAAGAAATGATCAAAAAAGATCATTTTTATGTAGATAAGACGTCCTTTATCAAGGAGTGGTGGGAGAGGAAAGATGTTGTGACTTTGATCACCCGCCCCAGACGTTTTGGTAAAACATTGACCATGAGTATGGTAGACAGATTTTTCTCGCTTCGATATGAAGGAAAGGGCGATATCTTTGAAGGACTGGAGATCTGGAAAGATGAGCAGTATCGCGCGTTGCAAGGCTCCTATCCGGTGATCAGTATGACCTTTGCCAATATTAAAGAAATAAATTACCCAAATACGAGATATCGGATCAATCAGCTGATCAAGGAAGTTTATAAACAGTATGATTTCCTTCTGGAAGGGGATACCCTGTCGGAGGAGGAAAAGAAGAATTACCGCATGGTGACGGAAAGTATGCTGGAAGTGGTGGCGGCGACTGCCATCACCAAATTATCCGAATTGTTGCACCGCTATTATAAAAAGAAAGTGATCATCCTTCTGGACGAGTTTGATACGCCACTGCTGGAAGCCTATACCGGAGGATATGATAAAGAACTGTCAGCATTTTTGCGGAGTATGTTTATTTCCATCTTTAAGGCCAATCCTGATCTGGAACGTGGAATCATGACCGGGGTGACAGGTATTAGCAGGGATTCGGTGCTTTCTGATCTCAACAATATGAAAGTAGTGACAACGACGTCAGAGGAATATGCCGCTGCATTTGGATTTACCGAAGAGGAAGTTTTTGCGGGAATGGATGCACAGGGACTGAGCGAGCGGAAAGAAGAAGTAAAAGAGTGGTATGGTGGTTTTCATTTTGGCAGGCAGAAGAACATGTATAATCCATGGTCTGTTTTGAACTATATGGATACCAGGGATGTAAAGACTTTCTGGGCGAACAGCGGTGTGAACAGTCTGATTGGAAGACTGCTCCGTCAGGGAAGCAGGGAAGTTAAGGAATCGCTGGAGCGTCTGCTCAGAGGGGAACGTATTTCCTTCCCGATTGAGGAACAGATCGTTTACAGCCAGTTGGAGGAGAGCGAATACGCGCTCTGGAGTTTCCTGCTCGCCAATGGTTATCTGACAGTAAAGGAGCATGGCGCGTACGGGGCGCGGTATGATGTGGGGAAAGTTCATCAAGGAGCAGGAGCAGAGAAGAATTCCGGCGGCGTGGGGGTGGAGCGTAACGACGGCAAGACTGCTGAAGACCGTACTTCAAAAAATAAAAAGTCCCGCGGTGGCAAGAAGGGAAAACATCAGGCAGAAAAAGCGGCTGTAGCAGGAACGGTCATACATAAAGAGATAGCGGCATATGAGGAAGTGCAGCCTGGATACGAGCTTGCCTTCCCGAACCGCGAGGTATCTGTCATGTTCCGCGATATGGTGCAGGGATGGTTTTTAAAGAAAGCATCGGATTTTAATGATTTTATCAAGGCGCTGCTCTGCAACGACGCAGACGCTATGAACAAATATATGAACAGGATTTCAACAGAGATGTTTGATGTATTTGATACAGAAGTCCGCCCTTCCGGTAAAGAAGAGCCGGAACGGTTTTATCATGCTTTTGTGCTTGGCTTAATGGTAGGGCTTGCGGATCGTTATCTCATCACATCTGACAGGGACGGTGGAATCGGCAGATATGTCATTATGTTGGAACCTAAAAATGATACCCTGGACGCTTATGTGATAGGATTTATCTTATTTAACAAAAATCGTGATTTGACGATGGAGGATACCGTAGCGGCAGCGCATAAGCAGATGGAGGACAAGCGTTATGAAGATCTGTTTTCGTTAAAAGGAATCGGGCCAGAGCGGCTTAAAAAATTCGGTTTTGCTTTTCAGGGAAAAGAGGTTTTGATCGAATAGTCCGGTTCATATGTTGCTTTTGCGGAGAAGATTGTGGGATATTATTTGCAGTTGTGATAGTTTGGAATAATCAGCGTAAAAATGCAAAGAAAGGATCATCATGCGGATAACTATCATTATTCCGGTATATAATGTTAGAAGATATCTTCCCCAGTGTCTTGACAGCATTCTTGCTCAAAGCAGGAATGCCGATGAGATTATATTGGTTGATGACGGATCCGTGGATGGAAGCGCAGATATCTGTGATGAATATGCGCGAAAGTTTGCAGCTATTCAGGTAATCCACCAGAGTAATAAGGGGGTATCTGCCGCCAGGAATGCCGGACTTGAACAAAGTTCCGGTGATTATGTCGCTTTTTTAGACGCAGATGATGTGATTGCACCGGATTATATATCTACATATTGCAATAAGATTCAAACAACGGGATGCGACACATGTAAGGGAACGTATCGCCGGATGAAACAAACGGGGCAGCTATTGCCTGTTTATCATATCACTCAGGGGACGTATCGGAAAGAATGTATAATTAATATGCTGATCCCGCGTTTGATTGGTAGTGCGCCTGATAAAAAAGATTCGATTCCTATGGTGGTATGGGCAACATTCTATGATGCTGGAATTATCAGGGAATATCATTTGAAGTTTCCTTCGGAACAGCTGCTGTATTCAGAAGATATGGCATTTAATCTATTGTACCTGATGCATGCAAAATATGTGGAGGTAATGGATTATGCGGGTTATTATTACCGCATTACGGAAGGATCACTTACCAAGCAATTTGTGTCAGACCGTTTTGAGAGATACATGTGCATGTATCAATGGGAGAAAGAGCAGATCAAAAAACTCGGCATATACGAATCGTGCAGATATCGTCTGACGCGCCAGTTGTTTAACTACCTGCGCCATGTATTTCATCAATATAAAAGAAGTGTTTGCGGACTGTCATTTAGGGATGCCGGTAGGGAGCTTTACCGAATCTGCAGCGAAGGAGAGCTTCAAGAGTTAATTGCAGCGTATCCGGTCAATCAGATGGGAATAAAGCAGCAGGTATTTGTATATATGATAAAGCTTCGGCTGGTTTGGCTGATATATCTTTTTTATTGTTTATAGTATAGTTTTTAATTAAGGACGGTTCTGTCATGCTCCTAAGCATTATCACTGTATGCAAAAATGCGGAAAAAGAAATCCGGGACACGATTGTTTCTGTTATGGAACAGAATTTCACGGATTATGAATATTTGATATGGGACGGAGTTTCAGAGGATGGGACATTGACCGTTATTAATGAAACAATTGAAGAATATCAGGGCTGCGGAGTTCCAGTCCAAATTGTTTCGGAGAAGGATTCGGGCATTTACAATGCAATGAACAGAGCAGTGCTGCTTACGCGGGGGGAATGGGTTCTCTTTCTTAATGCAGGGGACTATCTGCTTCATGCAGATGTGTTAAGAAACACATTCGGACAGATTTGCGGCAGCGATACGGATATAATATATGGGGACTGGATTGTGTACTATCGATCCGGAATTTACGATTATCAAAAACCTGTTGGACTAAAAGTGATAAAGGAGAAGATGCCGTTCTGCCATCAAAGCACAATCAGCAGAAGATACCTGCTGGAAAAATTTCCGTTTAATGAAGCGGAAAAGATTTGTGCGGACTATGAGTTTATTATTGACTGCTTTCAGGCAAAAAGTAAATTTCTCTACTGTTCCGGCTTAATCTGTATGTTTGCGGAGGGCGGTGTCAGTATGTTGTTAAGGCGGGATAAGCTGGAGCTTCAGTTCATCAATGTAAGTTTTCGAAAAGGACTGCTTACTCAGACGGAATACGAGAAGAGGCTAAAAGAAAATAATAAATTAAAGAGAAAAATGATTCTTTTTTCGGTATTGAAAAGAGTGCTTCCGACTTTTCTTGTAGAGAGGATGCTGCGGAAAAGGCGTATCGGCCGCGGAATGAAAAAGAATTGGGAAGAAGTATTAACAGCGGTTAAGAAGTGCGGATAGGAGACAAATACATTTGGAAAAAACAAAAATCTTCAGGGATAAGCTGGCAAAGTTAATTTACATTCTTGACAAAGAACATAAGAGAATGGCAATTGGGATTTTTGTAATGATCGTGATTGGTGGTCTTTTCGAAACCCTTGGTGTTTCTGCCATTCTCCCGTTTATTCAGATGTTGACTGAGCCGGAAATATTAATGCAGAACGGTTATGTGCTTTTTTTTATGAAGTTTTTTGGACTGTCAACTATAAGAACGGTCACCGTAATGATCGGTATAGCAATCATTATTTTGTATGTTGTTAAAAATATTTATTTAAGTGTTTCAATGTACTGCCAGATTAAGTATAGAAGCAGTATCTGTATGTATCTAAGACACCAGATGATGGAATCATATCTAAACCATCCGTATTCCTTTTTTGTTAAGACGAATAGCGGGAACATTGTTCAGGGTATTATAGAAGAAGTTTTGAGAGTACAGGAGTTCTTTGAGGGCTTGTTTACCGTTTCTTCAGAACTTTTGGTGGTTCTGCTTATTTTGCTCTATATTTTTAGCAAAGATATACTGATTACAACAGGAATCGCGGGGATGGGTTTTTTGGTTTTCCTGATCATGACATTTGGACTAAAACGGAGGATGCTCCAGCTTGGTGAACAGAACCGACGGGCGTATAGCGAGATATATACTACGACATTTGGGATATCCGGAGGGATCAAAGATATTTTATTAAAGAAAAAACAGATATCATTTCTTAAAAGGTTTGACGGTGCAGTAGAAAAAAACGAAAAAGTTCAGGCAGCCGCGCAGTTTTCCTATGTGATTCCCAAACGCCTGATTGAGGCGATGTGCATCGGCGGAATTATTTCAGTTATTTTAGTGCGGATAGTTATGGGTATTGATACGCGCACATTTATTCCCAAGCTGGCTGTATTTGCCGTTGCGGCATTCCGCATCCTGCCATCCATGTCAAGAATCATAGAAGGTTTTAATGTTATGCAGTTTCGATATGCCGCGGTGGACGGCGTATATGATAATATTAAAGAGGCCAGAGAGTATTTGGAGGGATTGCCAAAAGAAGACGCGGACAAGGATGTAGTGACGTTTAAATTTAAGGATTCTATCCAGATAAGAAATTTGTGCTGGCGTTATGAAGGATCTGACGAGGATGTTTTAAGGGATCTGAATCTGGAGGTGCATAAAGGGGAGGCAGTTGGGATTATTGGCAAGTCGGGCGTGGGCAAGTCAACGCTGGCGGATATTTTCCTGGGGTTATACAGACCAGTGAAAGGAACCGTTACCATGGATGGTTATAATATATATGATATCCCTGATTCGTGGTGCAGGATGATTGGTTATGTTCCGCAGGATGTTTTTATGTTTGACGATACGATTCGTGAAAACATTGCGTTTGGAGAAACGCAGATTGATGATGCGCAAGTCTGGAAGGCGTTGGAAAGCGCAAGCTTAAAACAATTTGTAGAAGAGCTGCCTGAAGGACTGGATACAATGGTGGGTGAAAATGGAATTAAATTTTCAGGCGGGCAGAAACAAAGAATGGCGATTGCCAGAGCATTATATTTGAAACCCGAGATTTTGCTTCTGGATGAAGCGACTTCGGCGTTGGATTCGGAAACGGAGCTTGCGGTCATGGAAGCGATTGCCACCCTGCAGGGAAGCATTACCATGATCATCATTGCGCATAGGCTGACGACTATACGCAGCTGTGACAGAATCTATGAGATCAGGGATCATAGGGCGTACGAGGTTGAAAAGAATTCATTAGAGTTTTAAAATTCTATTTTTTGCAATTTACTGTCCGTTCTTCCGGCACAGCGTATATGACATACTCGTTTAATGTATTTAAGTCAAAGCTCATATATTTTCGGAGATAAAAATGCCAGACACCGGATATTTTATTTTGGAAAAAGTCCGGTATGTCTATTAAATCGTTAGCTTTGTGGTATGCGCAGATGGCGCATACGGGCCGGTGAATCTCAATCAGATCTTTTAGTGATGTCAGTACGTCTAATTCCGCGCCTTCAATATCCATATTAATCAACGTAGGCATTGCCTCAAAGTGCGAATCCGCACCAAGAAATTCCTGCTTGATGATTACATTCTCCTTAAATCTTTGAGGTAAATAAGAGAGATTGTCTGTTAAGATTTTGGCTATTTGGGGATCGCCCTCATAAGCATATATTTTATGGAAAGGCAAACCGCTTTGGGCAAAGCGTATAATAGTATCGCCCATTGCAGCGCCGCAATTAAGCCAGACTTCATCTTCCAGATGGCGGTAAATAGGATCTCTTTCACTGCCGAAATATTTTTCAGCGCTTTCATATTCCCTGTAATGGAATCTTGTATTGTTCATGATTCCATATAAAATTGCTTTAAGCGTTTCTTTGGATATATCATCTTCTAATGCATCATACAGATTTTCCAGTTCAATTGTGTGCTGTTTGGCAAATTCAAGCATTTTTCCGCATTCAATTCTTAAAAAAGGAAGAGTAAAATATGACCAGCGTTTAAAGACTGTGTCGAGGCTCTTTTCGGACATTAATCTGGGAGTTCCTCTTTTTTTAGTTATATGCCATATCAGCCTTGCCGCATAAAACAGACGGGAGCCTGCCGTATCAGACGCACATCGCCTTGTCACTAATGCGAAGTCATCCGTAATGCCCAACTTACAATAGTCGTCCCAGTCAATACAGGGGATTCCGTCAAATTCTTTTTCAGTGCGTCTGTTACGATGTGACGTAATCAAATACCTTGGAGATACGCCGTGGCTTTTAAGATATCTAAAGCATACGTAATCAAGCCATACATCCTCGCCGCCCAACACGGAGACAGAATAGCCATAAGATTTTGCAAGATTGCAGATAATCCAGGAAAGCTGAATTTCTTCACAGTTTCCCCATTTGTTTTCTTCGATGATTTCTGTTATGGACATGTTAAAGACCTTTCTCTGCAGCTCATAAAACAGGATATCAATTTGCGTTTATTTTACATCCAAAACGCTGATAAGACAAGGGGATTTGCGTCTGCTGGAAAATGGTTTTTGACTGTAAGGGGAAATTGATATATAATAAAAATACCAGATAATAAAAGGAAATCTTGTCGATAATGGGCGAATTAATCAGCGTTATTGTTCCGGTTTATAATTCTGAACGGTTTTTAAATCAGTGTATAGAGAGTATTCTGGAGCAGACGTATCGTGACCTAGAGATAATTTTAATAAATGACGGATCTACAGACCGCTCTTTGGAGATTATGGAGGAGTACGCAAAACATGAACGGCGGATTGTACTTCTGAATCAACGTCGGGGCGGCGCCGCTAATGCAAGAAACAGGGGATTGAAAGCAGCCCATGGCAGCTATTTGATGTTTGTGGATTCTGATGATTATATCAGTAAGGATATGATTTCTTTTCTATATAAGCGTTTGTCTGAAAATGATGCTCAGATAGCGGCCTGCGGCTATGAGCTTGTTAATGAAGGGGGCAGTATCTTTCCTGCCGCGGAGAAATTCCCGGAAATGGGGATCATTACAGAGAATGAAATATGGGATTTATATTATGATAACCGCAGCACTTATTTTTCCGTGATATGGAATAAGATCTATGAAAAAGAGATATTTGAAGGGATAGAATTTATTGACGGAAAACATTATGAGGACGAATATCTGTTTGACGAAATTATGTTAAAAGCGCCGCGCATAACATGCGCTGCGCAAAAAAAATATTTTTACCGTCAATGGGACGGAAGTTTGATGGGACGGAAGGATATTTATTATTATACCGATTTTATTGAAGCGATTATGATACGCCTTAATTATTTATATGAAAAACAGATGTTTGACGTGGCGAATCATACGTTCGGACAGGCGGCGGATGCATTGCTTGATTGCTGTGCCGATGAGGGTTATAAAACGAATGGCAAATTCCGTAAAAACGTTGACAGGCAGGAACAGGCGCTCAGATGGCTGGCTAAACGATATATAAAGCAGCCTGTTTCAACGGCTTTTGGAATAAAGCTGGCGGCTTTTTTGGCGGGCAAAAGGATTTATTGTTTCTTACGGGATCTGCATAGGATAAAGCGGCAAAAGAGGGGAAATATGTGAATGAATTGATTAGCGTGATTGTTCCTGTCTATAACGTTGAAAAGTATTTGGCGGAATGTATAGAAAGCATTATAAAGCAGACATATCATAACCTTGAGATTATTCTTGTGAATGACGGTTCGACAGATTCGTCAGAAGAAATTATGCATCAGTATGCGAGGTTAGATTCCAGAATTATCTGCATCAGCAAGAAGAATGGAGGTCCGTCTTCTTCAAGAAACGCGGGGTTACGTACAGCGTGTGGAACGTATGTTATTTTTATAGACTCTGATGATTATTTGGAAGAGGGTATGATTGAATATTTATATCATATGATGGATCATCAGGTTAATGTCGCGGTTTGCGGATATACCTATGTGGATGACAGCGGACAGGCGTTGCCGCCCGGCATTCCCAGAGAAGAGGTTTTCCCTGAAGAAAGTATTTATAGCGAGCCGGAATTCTGGGATATCTATTTTGAGAAGTCAAGAGCCTACTGCGTGGTAGTATGGAATAAGCTTATTCGGAAAGAAGCAATCGGGGAACTTGAATTCCCGCTTGGCGAAGACCCTGATGTTCCGTTGGGAATCTATCACGAAGATGAAATTTTTGTCACCGGTTTATGGAAACAAAATATTATTATGAAGTGCAGCCCTGAAAAATTATATAATTATCGTGTAAGGAATAATGGGCGCGCTTTGTATATCAGTGTCAGGCAGCACGGCGATAATATAGATGCGTATATTGACAGGCTGTTTTATTTTGCCGATAGAAAAATGTATCATGAACTGTCCCTTATTTTCGATTCCATATTAGATCTCTTGTCCGAGATGTTCGGGCTGCAGGAGCAAGGAAATGAGCTGATGGTCTCCAATAGTTTCAGGAATGTGCGAAACACCGCGATTCGCGTTATCTTTTTGCCGGTTTCCCTAAAGACAAAATTAAAAGCGGCTGCCTTTTGGGTTATGGGCAGATATTATTATGCGCTTAGAACATTTGTGAGGAAAATGAAAAAGGAGCCGGATAGAGCATAGGGTTTGGGAGGAACTGTAATGAGGAGGTATTTTTTTATATTTTATGTTATACTTGCAGTCATTCTCCTTTCCGGTGCGAAAGTTGCCAAAAAAGGCAAATGGAGGGAGGATCCGCTTTCCCGCCAATCTTCCCAGCCGTTTCTTGGTTTTTGCGCACTGTGCATTATTTTGCTTCATATAGCGCAGGCAATCAGCGCTGTTAAAAAAGAAACCGGTGTCCTGAAATTTATGGAAGATCTGGGCGCAAATTTTGTGGGATTCTTTTTCTTTTTTTCCGGTTACGGTCTATACAGGAGCCTGCAGGACAAACAGGAGTACATGAAGCATTTTTTAAAAAACAGGCTGCCGGAAATTTTAATTCCGTTTTATGTATGCAATTTCACTTTCATTTCGGGTTCCTGTATCGGAGGTTATCAATTTGAAAAAGGAGAGTTTCTGCCGTATATCACAGGATGGATTCTGATGAATAACCAGATGTGGTATATTGTGGAAATTTTTATCCTTTATCTTATTTTTTATTTGATATTTAACAGGGTCAAAAATATGACAGCTGCCTTCACGATGTTTTTAGCTGCAACGATAGGCATTACGTTTCTGGGTTTGCTTTCGGGTCATGACGTATTGACCCGGAGCCGGGGATTGTGGTTCCATGGGGAATGGTGGTACAATTCAACATTATTGATTTTCATAGGAATGCTTCTGGCAAGGTGGAGGGAGCCGCTGTATGCGTTTGCCAGAAAATATTATATTCCGCTTTTGGCGTTAGGCATTCTGGCGACAGTCATGTTATATCATAAGACGTGCTACATGCTGCATAATATTGGGTATTGGTGCGAATGGGACGGCTACAGAGGATATAGGGAAAAGCTTATGACATTGGGAGTCCAGCTTCCATTTGTCATCATTTCCGTAGTAACGGTGGCGCTTATTTTTCAGAAGGTGGAATTTGGGAATAAAGTATTGAACTTTTTTGGGGAAATTAAGCTGGAACTGTATTTAATTCACAATCTGTTTATTCTATATCTGCCAATCAGGACGCGATTCTATCTCATTATAGGAGTATATGTGGCCGCGATTTTACTGGCGACAATACTTCATGCGCTTGATCGTAAGCTGATTGGGATTGTAAAAAAGCGTCTGCCGGATTTTTAGGGACATTATCAATCAGCTTCAATCGCTTTGAATTTTACAGGTTGACGTACCCTGCTGACATTTTGTATAATAGCATAGCAAATAAAGGCATTAATTAAGGAGAGGGACAGAAGATGAACAGGATAGATATTGCACAGGAATTACAGGGCAATGCGTATCCCGGCAGGGGGATTATTATTGGCAGATCTCCCAGTGGGAAATATGCCGTTACCGCTTATTTTATTATGGGCAGGAGCGAGAACAGCCGGAACCGTATCTTTGTGGAGGAAGGACAGGGGATCCGTACGGAAGCATTCGACCCGTCTAAATTGACCGATCCCAGTCTGATTATTTATGCCCCGGTCAGGGTGCTAGGGAATAAGACGATCGTGACCAACGGTGATCAGACCGATACGATCTATGAGGGAATGGATAAGCAGCTGACGTTTGAGCAGACTTTGAGAAGCCGTACTTTTGAGCCGGATGGACCCAACTTCACACCGAGGATTTCCGGGATCATGCATATAGAGAACGGTACATATAATTATGCCATGTCGATCCTGAAGAGCAATCATGGAGATCCGTCCTCCAGCAACAGATATACCTTTGCCTATGAGAATCCGGCAGCAGGAGAGGGACATTTCATCCATACTTATCAGGGGGATGGCAATCCGCTGCCCAGTTTTGAGGGAGAGCCGAAGCTGGTCAATGTGGAGGATGATATTGATGCCTATACGGAGCTTCTGTGGAAGAGTCTGAATGAGGAGAATAAGGTTTCTCTGTTCGTGCGTTATATTGATATCGAAACGCAAAAATACGAGACAAGGATCATCAATAAAAATAAATAAAACTTATTTTTGGAAAGGATAAAAGCGATCTATGAAAGAATTGGAATTAAAATACGGCTGCAATCCCAATCAGAAGCCGGCAAAGATATTCTGTAACAACGGCGGTGAACTTCCGATTCAGGTGCTTTGCGGAAAGCCCGGATATATCAATTTTATGGATGCCTTAAATGGCTGGCAGCTGGTAAAGGAATTAAAGCGGGCAACAGGACTTCCGGCAGCGACTTCCTTTAAACACGTATCTCCGGCGGGAGCCGCTGTGGGGCTGCCTTTGACGGATGTGCTGAGAAAGATTTACTGGGTGGATGATATGGGAGAACTTTCCCCGTTGGCATGTGCATATGCCAGGGCGCGGGGCGCAGACAGAATGTCATCCTTCGGCGATTTTATTGCCCTTTCAGATGTATGTGACGTATCAACGGCGAAGATTATCAAGAGAGAAGTATCCGATGGTGTGATTGCGCCTGGATATGAACCTGAGGCATTAGAGATTCTGTCTTCTAAGAAGAAAGGCAATTATAATGTCATTCAAATTGATGAAAACTATGTTCCGGAACCGATCGAGCATAAGGATGTATTTGGCATTACTTTTGAGCAGGGAAGGAATGAACTCGCAATTACAGACGAACTTTTAAAGAATATTGTAACGGAAAATAAGGAACTGCCGGAGTCGGCAAAGATCGATCTTTTGATTGCCCTGATTACTTTAAAATATACCCAGTCCAATTCCGTATGCTACGCAAAGGACGGACAGGCAATTGGTATTGGTGCAGGGCAGCAGTCCCGTGTACATTGTACCAGACTGGCAGGAAGTAAGGCGGATAACTGGCTGCTTCGCCAGTGCCCGAAGGTATTAGACCTTCAGTTCGTGGAAGGGCTCGGACGGGCTGACAGGGACAATGCGATTGATAATTATATTGGTGATGAATATATGGATGTTCTTGCGGATGGCGCTTGGCAGCGTATCTTTGCGGTGAAGCCGGAAGTATTTACGGCAGAGGAAAAGCGTGCATGGCTGGATCAGGCAAAAGATGTGGCGCTGGGTTCGGATGCATTCTTTCCCTTTAGTGACAATATCGAACGGGCAAAGAAGAGCGGCGTGAAATATATTGCGGAACCGGGTGGATCCATCCGTGATGACGCAGTCATCGAGTGCTGCAATAAATATGGTATGGTGATGGCATTTACGGAGATCCGGTTGTTCCATCATTAGAAAGAGAGGAGTAGTTTAGAACATGAACAGCAGTGTAGAAACCAAGTGTATCCATGAGGGATGGAAGCCAAAGAACGGGGAGCCGAGGGAACTTCCGATTTATCAGAGTACGACATTTAAATATGATTCCAGTGACGATATGGGGAAACTTTTTGATCTGGAGGCGGAGGGGTATTTTTATACCAGACTGCAGAATCCCACCAACGATATGGTTGCGGCGAAGATTTGCGCAATGGAAGGCGGTTGTGCGGCGATGCTGACGTCTTCCGGACAGGCGGCGAATTTTTATGCCATGTTTAATATCTGTGAGAACGGAGATCATTTTATTGCATCTTCCTCTATCTATGGCGGTACCTATAATCTGTTCGGTGTAACAATGAAGAAGATGGGCATTGAGTGTACCTTTGTTGATCAGAATCTTTCCGAGGAGGAGCTGGAGAAGTATTTTAAACCGAATACAAAGGCGGTGTTTGGTGAGACGATTACGAATCCGACGGTGTCCGTGCTGGATATTGAGAAGTTTGCCAGAGTTGCCCATAAGCATGGCGTTCCTCTGATCGTGGATAATACGTTTGCAACGCCGGTGAACTGCCGTCCCTTTGAGTGGGGAGCAGATATTGTGACCCATTCCACAACCAAGTATATGGATGGTCATGCGGTCAGTGTTGGCGGATGTATTGTAGACAGCGGTAATTTTGACTGGATGGCGCATAAGGAGAAGTTCCCCGGTCTGACGACGCCGGATGAATCTTATCACGGTATTACCTATGCGGAGCGATTCGGCAAGGGTGCTTATATTACGAAAGCAACGGCACAGCTGATGAGGGATTTTGGGTCAATCCAGTCGCCGCAGAATGCATTTTATCTGAATCTCGGTCTGGAAAGCCTTGCAGTCAGAATGGAGCGTCATTGCGCCAATGCCCTTGCAGTTGCAAAGTTTTTAAAGGCAAATGACAAGGTGGCATGGGTTCATTATGCTGATCTGGAGGACGATGAGTATCATGAAATGGCGAAGAAATATCTGCCCAAAGGTTCTTGCGGCGTGTTGTCATTTGCGATAAAGGGCGGACGCGCGAATGCGATTGCGTTTATGGACAGCTTAAAGTTTGCATCCATCGTAACGCATGTGGCGGATGCCAAGACCTGTCTGTTGCATCCGGCGAGCCATACGCATCGGCAGATGTCAGAGGAGCAGCTTTTGGAAGCCGGAGTATCACCGGATCTGATCCGCTTATCAGTTGGTATTGAGAATGTTGAGGATATCATCGCAGACCTGCAGCAGGCACTGGATCAGATATAGGATGAGTAGCTGAACCGCAACAGATAATTCAATTAAATACAGAACATATCAGGTGTCAATCTAACCAAAATGCGGTTTGGATTGGTGAAAAGGGAAGCAGGTGTAAATCCTGCGCGATCTCGTCACCGTAAGCAGGGAGCGTCCGGCTGAAGCGCCACTGGGAAACCGGGAAGGCAGTTGGATAAGCGATGATCTGTGAGCCGGGAAACCTGCCTGTTATGATACAGGAGCGGAACGCTCCAAACCACGAGGCATTGGTTGTATGAAGAAGAGGAAAATCTTTCGGTGATTTTTATAGGGTTCTTTGCATGTTTTGTGGCAGAGAACCTTTTTATGTCAGTCTGACGCCACAAACTTGCAGACTGAGAAAGGAGTATGGTTATAAAAATGAAGGAAACAGTAACAGAAGAAACAGTAACGAAAGAAAAGTCAAAGGCAGAGGAAAATACGCAAAAAGGCGGGAGAGGTATTCTTATTGTAGCGGTTTTAGCGGTTGTCGTGGTCGTACTTCTGATCATTCTGTCGATAATATTTGCGCCAAAAACTCAGAGCGGGGATAAAAGCATCACAGTGACGCTTACGGACAATAATGGCATGGATACCGTTTATGAACACAACACCGATGCAGAGTATCTGCTAGAGGCGATTCGCGAGATGGAAGGATTGGAACTTCAGGGGGAGGATGGCGAATACGGCTTCTATATTACTACTGTTAACGGCATAACGGCAGATTACAGCATCGACCAGTCCTATTGGGCGATTTATGTCAATGGCGAATATGGCAGCTACGGCATTGAATCACAGCCGATTGAGGATGGAGGAGAGTATGCGCTTGTTTATGAAAGATCATCCTATGAATAAAGCGGATGCTAAGAAATATACGACAAGAGACCTGGCGGAAATGGGGATGATGATTGCTGCATTGGAGGCAGGGAAACTGGCGCTTTCCTCTCTACCCAATGTGGAGATCGTCACGTTCCTGATTATCATGTTTTCAGCCATATATGGTTTGAAAAGCATCATTGCTGTCGTGGTATTCGTTGGTGTGGAGTGCCTGATTTGGCCTGTCAATCTCTGGTCGATCATGTATCTTTATATTTGGCCGCTGTTAGCCGTGCTGGCATATCTATGCAGGAGGCAGAGTTCAGTATGGTTCTGGAGCATATTCTCCGCTCTGTACGGTTTCTGCTTTGGCGGGCTCTGCGCGATCGTATATATTTTTACCAGCGGCATTCATACGGCAGTCGCATGGTGGATTGCCGGGATTCCTTTTGATCTGATTCATGGATTCAGCAATGGTGTGATTATGATGGTGTTATACCGACCGATACGGAAGGTATTTTCTTATGCTCAATCTCATGCATAAATATATGTCTCTATAATGATTTCATATTTTCTATGACCTTTTTCTCCCCGAAAATAACAGATGATACAGCTGCAGCTAAAAGAATCACAGCTAAAAGGATGTGAAAAGCAGCAAGCCCCATAGGGGTAAATTCATAGACCAAGAGACTGATGGTAATGATCAGGATCGAGATTACCATGACCAGAGCCATATCAAAAAAGCTGTTCAGATGGCCTCGAAGGGCGCTGTATTCATCATCCCAGCTGTCGTGAGGATGAGTGGAATCTAATACAAGTCCGATGACGGTGGTTAAGACAATGACTGCCAGAGAGATCAGACTGTAATAAAGGAGATACAGCGGATGGATCTGTAGTGCAACTCCCAAGATGATGATGCAGAATAACATGGCAGGGAAGGTAATAAATACGCTGATGGCAGCTTTGGTATAAAGCTGTATCCGATATTTTACCGGGATATATTTGATTAGACTTAGATGCGCACCTTCTCTGGTGAAAGCGGTGGATGCAAGAGAGTTCATGGCAGTTGACAGAATATGCTTTCGTGCGTGTCAACACGATCCATTCTTTTTGCAAGCATGCTTTCATAAGAACACGAAATAGGGCGCATGAATTGCGCATATGTAATCACCGAACCTTTCTGTTTTATATAAAAATCTTCGTGGGATGGTGGCCGATTAGTCATCTCAGGCATCGGAATCAATATGTAATAACTGACTGTCTGATAATATATTGTTTCATATTTATTGAAGATTTGCAATTCTTAACTATCTTTATGGCAAAGTTTTAATAACAAAGGTTTTTTATGAAGGATTTACTATAAAATTTATATTTAAAATAAGAAATGCAAAATAAATTAAGACAAGAGAAAAAAAATAGTATATAATGAAAAAAAGTATGAAAGGGAGTAGTTCAGACGGTATGAAAAAATGGTTCGCAGCATGCAGGTATGTCAAGCCGGATAGGCTGGAGGAAGCTTTGGAAAATTATTCGCGGGGTGGATTTCATCTTATGACGCTTGGAGAGATGAGCTTCTTTTATTATGAGTTTGTGCAGACAGAACCGATAAAATACAGATATATTGTGGATGTTTCGGCACTTCCGAAGGTACAGTATATGCAGACAGGGATTGAACTGGGATGGGAATACCTTGGAAGGACCGGCAACTGTTATGTCTGGAGAAAGGCATATGAGGAGAGAAGACCCGAAAGCTTTGCGGATAAAGCATGCCGGAAAAAGCATTGTATCCGGGTGGGGATCGCCGCGCTGGCTGCTATGCTGTTCTGCATCGGAAGCGCTGCCGCTTTGATTTATGGCGCGGTTCTGGAACACAAGTATGGGGTTGACAGGTATTATATAAGATATATTGTGGAAGCGTTTCCACTGGTGCCGCTGGCAGCCTATTTCGGATGGGCGGCAAACAAGCTTTTGCGTTAAGCCTCAAAGTGTTATGCAGTAGTGACTTTGATTGGGGAATATGCTAAAATAAATTTATAAAAATATTTTTTATGTGCTTAAGGAGTATAGGGATATTTTGGAGGTAAAATAAATGTTTTATGTGTTATCTGTGCTTGGAATCTTAGTTGGCGGCACTTTGGCTGGAACGATTATCTATGTAATCTACCGGGTGCGGCAGATTTCACAGCAAGCATTTGGGACGCCGGACATTGTAGAGGGCTTTAAACAGCAGGAGGAAGTGTATAACAATACTCCCAAGTCGGTCTCCGGCATGACAAACGTTGAACTGCCCAAAATTAAGAGGGATTTCCCGGAGTTTAACTGGCCGGAGTGGAAGAAGATCTGTGAGAACACATTACGGGCTTATCTGGAAGCGATAGAGAACAAATCGCTTACCTACTTAAAGGATGCCAGCGATGCCATCAAGCAGCAGGCGGATCTGATCATTGGAGAAGAAAAGAAGCTGGGGATCACAGAGTGTTTTGATCAGCTTCAGATCCACCGGACAGAGATTTCGCGTTATGAAAAGAAGGACGGAATGTGCAAGATCAAGATACAGTCTGCGCTGCAATATTATTATTCTAAGATTTCCGAAGAAAAGGGAAAGATAATTGATAATAAAAAACAGCAGTGCCGGTATGATATGGAACTGGTTTTTGTACAGGATATGTCAAAGGTGGATGATGATCTTGCCTATGAGTATGTCGGGAACTGTCCGAACTGTGGCGCGCCGATGATAGCAGTCGGCAGCACAAGGCGGTGCCAGTACTGCGGTACGGAGGTGAAAGAGGCATATAATACAAGGGTTTGGACACTTCACAGGATTGATAAAGCAAAATAGTTTAAATGAAACAAATATAATAAAACTAAATCTTTTAAAACAAAATCATATAAAACACAAAAACAGAAGTTAAAATAACAAAATTAAGAAGGGAGAAAGTAACAAAATGGAACATTATTATCAGCCTGAAATCGAGTGCGCGTCGAGGGAGCAGATCATCGAACTGCAGAACGAGCGTCTTGTGAAACAGGTCAGACACGTCTATGACAATGTGGAATACTACAGAAAGAAAATGGAAGAAAAGGGGGTAACCCCGGAGGATATCAAGTCCATTGATGACTTACATAAGTTGCCGTTTCTTACCAAAGATGATTTGAGAGACGCGTATCCTTATGGATTAGTCGCGGTGCCGCTTTCCGACTGTGTTCGTATTCAGTCCACCAGTGGCACGACAGGGCGGCGTGTAGTGGCATTTTATACGCAGCATGATATTGACCTTTGGGATGAGTGCTGTGCTCGTGCGATCGTAGCAGTCGGAGGCACAAAGGAGGATGTTGTGCATGTCTGCTATGGCTATGGTTTATTTACCGGAGGTCCCGGATTAAATGGCGGTTCCCATAAGGTGGGATCCCTGACGCTTCCCATGTCTTCCGGGAATACGGATCGCCAGATCCAGTTCATGACGGATCTTGGCTCCACGATTCTTTGCTGTACGCCTTCTTATGCTGCATATCTTGGAGAGAGTATTAATGAGAGAGGACTAAAGGATCAGATCAAATTAAAGGCAGGAATCTTTGGTGCAGAGGCATGGACGGAGGAGATGCGCCGCGACATAGAAAAGTCTCTGGGCATTAAGGCATATGATATCTATGGTTTGACAGAAATATCAGGACCGGGTGTATCGTTTGAGTGCAGCGAACAGACCGGTATGCATATCAATGAAGATCATTTTATTGCGGAGATCATCGACCCGAATACGGGTGAGGTTCTGCCGGAGGGGGAGAAGGGAGAACTTGTATTTACCAGTATCACGAAGGAAGCCTTTCCGTTGCTGCGTTACCGTACCAGAGACATCTGTGTATTGTCCAGAAAGAAATGTTCCTGCGGAAGAACCCATGTGAAGATGACTAAGCCGATGGGACGAAGCGACGATATGCTGATCGTCAAGGGCGTCAATGTATTTCCGTCCCAGATCGAAACAGTGCTTTTAAACAAAGGTTATGCGGCAAACTACCAGATCATCGTGGATCGTGTCAACAACAGTGATACGTTGGAGGTGCAGGTAGAAATGACGCCAGAAATGTTTTCTGATTCCGTTACCGAAGTAGCTGTAAAGGAGAAGGAACTGGTAAATGCCTTGAAGGCTATGCTGGGTATCTATGCAAAAGTGAAGCTTGTTGCGCCTAAGACGATTACCAGAAGCGAGGGCAAGGCTGTCCGTATTATTGATAACCGCCACTTATATTAATGAAACCAGTGGAAAGAGTTTCTGATAAATCATAAAATTAGTTAAGGAGGAAATGCCATGACAGTGAAACAAATTTCCGTATTCTTAGAGAATAAGCCCGGTTGTCTTGCCGAGTTGATTGATATTCTATCTCAGAATAATATTGACATGCGCGCCATGTCTATCGCAGAGATGCAGGATTTTGGTATTTTGCGGATTATTGTAAAGGACACTTACAATGCGGTGCGTATCATTAAGGAAGCTGGATTTGTTACATCCGTCAATGAAGTACTTGCCGTAGCCATTCCCGATCAGCCGGGAGCGTTACTGCAGACATTGACGGCGTTAGGCGAGGCAAATATAAATCTTGATTATTCCTATGCTTTTACAACCGCTAAAAAGGATATGGCATATACGGTTTTACGTGTGACGGATAATGATAAGGCGGCAAAAGTCCTTAACCAGAAGGGAATCCGGATGCTGGGACAGGAAGAAATGGAACAGTTATAATGTAAAACAGATTGGCTGTAATGAAAAATCAACACTACACAAACCAAGTGCAGTGTTGATTTTTTGGTACCTTATTGCTGCTGCTGGTGTTGCCGCCCTTCGTGATCCATATAATAATCATCTGTATAGATCAGATCGGAAAGTTTTACAAATTCATATCCCTGTGCTTTCAGATCGGTGATCAGGGTGTCCAGAGCCTGCGCGGTATATTTTGCGCCATTGTGGCAGAGGATAATGGAGCCGTTGCCCAGATGCTTATGATTGCATACTGTGGAGATGATGGAATCTATGCCGTAATCTTTCCAGTCTAGGCTGTCAACGTCCCATTGTATCGTGTAATAACCACACTCAGAAGCGGTGTTGATCAGGTCGTTGTCATAGGAACCATAGGGCGGTCGGAACAGCATCATTTCATATCCGGTCAGTTCTCGAACCCGTTCATGCGGTCCCATCAGCTGCTGACGGATCTCTTCGGTGGAAAGGGTCGCCATGTCAGGATGGCTTTCAGAATGGTTGCCCAGATCATGTCCTGCCGCGTAGATTGCTCTTACGTCATCGGGGTAGCTTTCTACCCAGCCGCCAGTCATAAAAAAGGTGGCTTGGATATTATGTTTTTCCAAAATGGCAAGAATATTGGCCGTGTCATCATTTCCCCATGCAGCGTCGAAGGTGAGCGCGATTTTAGGAGCTTCAGTATCGACACAGTAAATGGGGAGCGCTCGGCCATTAACGACATTGGAGCTGTCGGTGGTAACAGCTTCATTGGATAAGTACATAGCGGATATGGCGATAGCGCCGATGCCAAGTGCCAAGACCAGCAGCGTCTTGGCAATATGTGTTCCGGTCAGAAAACTGTCCCGGAGTTTTTGAAGATGTTTTTTCATATGAAAATTCCTTTATGCGGACCATATCTTGTTAAAAGTATATTCAATCCTGCATTTGTCCTAGTCGGATTTTTGCTAAATTGCTGAAAAAATGCAAATAGGCTTTAAAAATATAAAAAGTGTGCTATAATCATGTATTATAGAAAGGCGTGGATGAAAAGATGAAGAAACTTGAAATAGTAACAAGACCTGAAAAATTGAATGAACTTCGGATGATTTTAGAGGAATTTGGCGTGACCGGACTGAATATCTTTCATATGGAAGGATACGGCAATCAGAAGGGTCATTATGAGGGATTTGACTCTGCTGTTAATCAGATCCAGCTGCTTCCTATGATCAAAGTGGAGACTGTAGTGGATGCTTCCATTGCCGGGACACTGATTGAGAAGATCTCTAAAGGAATCAGAACAGGAAATTATGGAGACGGCAAGATATTTGTCTATGATGTAGATGATGCAATCAGAATCAGAACAGGTGAGCGTGGCAAGCAGGCGCTTTAGTTAGATTGTTTTGATATGGTTCAAAATTCTGTGGATACGGAATAGGCGGCGCTTCTTATTTTCCCTTTACCGGGGGAATGGGAATGCCGTTTTTTGCTACCCTGATATTCTGAGGCAAAACCATTTGGCATACTGTGAATTTTAACGCAACCAGAAGGTGACACATTGAAAAGGAAGTGCGTTTTCCTGTTGGTTTTTATTTTGGGTAGTATCTGATATAATATCAATTAATATCGTACAGACTAAGTGATAATGAAGGTCGGAGGATACGTGAAAAATGGAATTTGGTGAGAAATTGTATGAACTCCGTAATCGGGCGCAGATTTCTCAAATTGAGCTGGCTGAAGACTTAGGCGTAAGCCGTCAGACCATATCAAAATGGGAAACGGGGACGATGTTCCCGGAAATCGGAAAGCTGATAAAGATCAGTGAGCGGTTTAACGTATCTACGGATTATCTGTTAAAGGAAACACGGCAAAAAGATCCAGTGGCGAATTTGGACCGGCTGGTTTTAAAGTTTTTGGGATCGGCACAGGATATGGACGTCATTTCCAAGGAACTGGTTGATATCATACGGGATGGAATGATTGATAAAGATGAGAAAGAAAGAGTCAGAAATATTTTGCTGATGCTTAATGAGATTGAACAGATTATAGAGGAAATTAGAAGAAGCCTGTACATGGATACAGATCTGTGACTGGATTTGTACGACAGAAGAAAGGTACACAGAACAGGACGTGTTTATTTTCTTCCTACAATGTAATGGTATTTGTGGCAATTTTCTCACGGAACATAACGTCATGCTCCACAAACAGCATCGTCGGCTGATAGTTCAAAAGTAATTTTTCAATCTGCATCCTTGAAAAAATATCTACATAGTTTAAAGGTTCATCCCATAGATAAAGGTGCGCAGGAGTAAGCAAACTGGCGGCGATCAGTACCTTTTTTTTCTGTCCTTCCGAATAATCTTCCATTTTTTTAACGAACTGTACACGGTCAAAGTCGAGCTGTCTTAAGATAGAACAAAATAAGCTCTGGTTCAAATGGCGTTTTTCGCAAAATTCCTGAATGTTTCCTTTTAAGAAAGAGGTATCCTGACTGACGTAGGAGATCACAAGACCTGACGCAATTTCACATACGCCTTCCTCTGAAACGCTCAGATCGCCGTTGTATAAACCGGCTTTTTGTAAAATCATTTTGACAACTGTTGATTTCCCGCAGCCATTCTTTCCATGCAGGTCAATGCGGTCTCCCTGACAAATGGTAAATGACAAATCGGTAAATACAGGATTTTCTCGACCCTGATATTTCAAACCATAGTGATTGATATTTACAAGTGTCTGTTTGTGGTGTATCAGCGGTACTATTTTCAGATCTGCCGGCAGTTCTAAATCTTTCAGGAGACCTTCCTTTTCTTCAATTTCCCTTTGGATGCGAGTCTCCAGTTGCGTTACCCGGCTCTGCATCTTTTTGGTTTTTGCACCGATATAGGACCTTGTGCCCGCGCATCGATCCGGTTCTTTTCTGGGATCAAAGCCGATTTTTGTACGTTCGTTTTGGGCTGCCCACTCTGATGTGCGCGACGCGGATTGTCTTAGTTTTTTGATCTCTTTGAGATGCTTTTCATTTGTTGACTGTTCAAATTGATCCCGCCTCTGTTTGTTTTCCCACCAGCTTGAAAAATTCCCTTTTTGCACTTCAATGGTCTGCCTGTTCAGAACTAACACATGATCGATACAAGCATCCAGTAGATCCCTGTCATGGGATACCAGTATAAATCCTTTTTTGGAAGCCAGATATTGTTTGACCATTTCTCTGGAAGCGGAATCTAAATGGTTTGTTGGTTCATCAATAAGCAGAAAATTATTTTCGCCGGAAAATAAACATGCCAGCATGATTTTGGTCTGCTCTCCAAAACTCAGGGTAATATAAGGCCGATAAAGAAGTTCGGCGCTTTCCCCTAATTGTGTCAGTTCACAGATCACGCGCCACTCTTCGCATCCGTCCTTTAACGTGTCAATAAATTCAGAGGCGGGAAGCTGCATTTTGGCGCGTTCTATTCTATATGGAAAATAATCAAATGCTGCGGTCGTATCTATGGAACCGTCATAAGAGTATTTCCCCAGAAGTAGATTTAAAAAGGTTGTTTTTCCTTTTCCGTTACGGCCGATAAAACCCAATTTCCAATCTGTATCAATAGAAAATGACACTTTTTCAAAGATATTATCGAAACTGCCCTCATAATGAAAAGTAAGGTTATTTACACTGATCTGAGACATATACATTCCTCCTGACTATAGATCACTTCGTTCGCGCTTGTTTTCCTACTGACATGGTATAGTAATAAGTAAAAAAATAAGAACTGTTCGCTGCCAAACAGTTCCATTACATACTATAACCTCATGCATTGGAGGGATGATATTGCAATCATCGCTTTCCAATCAATTTTATATATAAATATTTAAAATTATACATTATAATATACATAAAAGAAGGTTATGAGAACATAATCCACTTTTGGCAACATGTAAAACAGTATGCGTGCTGATTATGCATACTGAAAAAACTTCATGTAATCAAAAGTAAATTATCTCTTCATCCTTTCACCCCTTCCCTTAAGTTATCATTATCCTAACACATTAAAATATTGTTGTCCAGATTTTTTGGTAATTTTTCATTTAAAATTGTGCGCTTGCCGTAAGCAGATTATAATAAAAATAATTCCTTTTCGGAATTGTGTACCCATAAAAAACAGGTTATAATTGCACTAACAAACTTGAATTTGGAGAGATATGCTATGATATATATTAGATATGTTCAAATTGAGGATAAAGATTTTTGGTATAGTCTTGATAAGCATTTACCAGAGCTGGAGTTTGAAAACAAGGTTCGTGATAAAAGAGGCTATGTGCTGCTAATTGATGATACTCCGATAGGGCTTTTACGATACAATTTGTTTTGGGATAATACTCCGTTTTGTACTATGATGTTTATAGATTGGAATTATCAGTATATGGGTTATGGAAAAAAGTTAATGGATTTCTGGGAGCAGGATATGAAATCAAAAGGATATGGAATGATATTGACTTCAACACAGGTTGATGAAAGTTCTCAGCATTTTTATAGGAAATTAGGTTATAAGGATTGTGGCGGTTTTGTGATAGATATTGCTGAATATGCACAACCTATGGAAATGTTTTTAGTGAAATCAATTTAACAAATTCAAGTTTATGGAGTAGTTAATGGGATATTTTTTCGAAAAGTGGCGGGGTAACCGCCATTTTTTAAATTCTTCGAAAATAGGCATTTACAAACATATGTTCTGATGGTATAATAGAACACAAGTTCGATGATGGCATTATAGATAGATTATAGAGTAAGAAAGGGATCAATATGTTACAGGAAGACACGGGAAGCCGGCTACCGGTTGAGGGAACCCTTGACATAGTGGAAAGCGTAGGAACTGCCCATGTAGGGGAACTGTCCGAAATACAAAAGAACATGAAGATGGATATCATGGACAAGCTTTCCATCCTGTCTGCCGCTGCGAAATATGATGTTGCATGCACCAGCAGCGGCGTGGATCGCTCCGGCAATGGAAAAACTATGGGGAATACGGTCGCCGGCGGCATCTGCCACAGCTTTTCTTCGGATGGAAGATGTATTTCCCTGCTTAAGATCCTGTTGACCAATGAGTGCATCTATGACTGCAAATATTGTATCAACCGCCGTTCCAATGATATTAAGAGGACCTCGTTTACCCCGGAGGAAATATGCCGGCTGACTATGGAATTTTACCGGAGGAATTATATTGAAGGGTTGTTTTTGAGTTCCGGCATCCTGTGCAGCCCGGATCATACTATGGAGCTCATCGGGGAGACGATCTATCTTCTGAGGACAAAATACGGATTCAACGGTTATATTCATGTGAAAGCCATTCCCGGAGCTTCTCTGGAGCTAGTCCGCCGGGTCGGGTTTTATGCGGATAGAATGAGCGTCAATCTGGAGTTTCCCACGGCGGAGGGATTAAAAAAACTGGCGCCCAACAAGCATAGAAAGAATATTCTGGCACCCATGCGGATGATTCAGAATGGAATTCAGGATAATAAGGCGGAGATCGTCCAATACCGCAGTGCGCCGTCCTTTGTGCCTGCGGGGCAGTCGACGCAGATGATTATTGGAGCAACGCAGGAGACGGACTATCAGATCATGACCATTGCGGAGAATCTGTACCGAAAGTTTGACCTGAAACGGGTATTTTATTCGGCATTCGTAGCGGTCAATCAAGATAAGGAACTGCCCGTGCTGCCGGGCGGAACGCCTTTGCTTCGGGAACACAGGCTGTATCAGGCGGACTTCCTTTTGCGGTTTTATGGCTACAGAGCTGAGGAGTTGTTGGATGAACGGCACCCGAATTTTAATTCATTTTTAGACCCGAAGGCGGATTGGGCGGTAAGGCATTTAGAATGTTTTCCTGTGGAGATCAATCGTGCGGATTACCAGTCGCTGCTTCGTGTTCCGGGGATCGGTGTCAAGAGCGCACAGCGTATTGTCAAGGCGAGAAGGCTGGGAACATTGGGGTTTGATGAATTAAAAAGACTTGGGGTCGTGTTAAAGAGGGCATTGTATTTTATCACCTGCAATGGCAGGATGATGTATCCTGTCAGACTGGAGGAGAACTATCTGATCAGAAATCTGACGGAAAAGAAGAATGTTTTAGACGAGGTGTCAGTACGGCAGATGTCTTTGTTTGATATGCAGGTGTAGGTGAAGCAGACGGATCCGGGGGTCAAAAGGTACCTTTAAAGAAATTATATGGCAAGCTGCTCGATAATAATCTGTGTATGTGCATTGGAAGGAAATTAGAAATTCTTAACATTCCTTCCAATAGTCAGCAATTTCGGAACACGATGTTCCGAAACGGGGCAACTGAGCCATGGACGGCGAATTGCCCCGTTTGCGTCCGCTTTTCACAACTTAGATCAGGAATGTTTAAAATTTCTTATTTCCGTACAGCGGCACATGCACAGATTATTATTTGAGTAGCATGCCGCCTCAAAATTAAATAATACCTTTTAACACCTGAAACTGTATGAGGCAATTTATGGCAAATGAGGCAAGAACGCAGGGGAGTTTAAGATGATTGTAGTGATTTGTAAAAACACAATAGAAGGTATTTATAGCGGAATCTATCAGGCTTATGAGATGAAATGCGACCCTACAGATACCAGACTTGCGCTGGAAGAGGAATACGAGCCGGAATTGTTTGATGAATGTATAGAAGCTTCTACAGCCCCGGAAAAGGCGGTTAAGGTCAAAAGGACGCTGAACAGAGAATTTGGCAGGGAAAATACACGGCATCTTACGTATGCGCTGGTGGCTGGGGCGGCAGATCGGGCGGATGCCGTCTATCATACCATAGTGGTGGGGCTGAAGCGCAGGCTGGGGTTTCGTGTGCTTGAAAATCTGGCTGACCCTTACGTAATACGTGTATTGGAACTAAAGCGCGCTGTGGAAAATGAATTTTTGCATTTGAGAGGATTTCTGCGCTTTCGAGAACTGGAAAGCGGCATACTTTATGCAAGGATGCGACCGCATCATTATGTACTGGAACTTTTGATGAATCATTTTGAGGACAGGCTGCCGGGGGAAGATTTTATTATTTATGATGCGGAAAGAGGGATTGCAGGAGTTCATCAGAAGGATATGGAGATGTATTATGTAAATCAAATAGGAGATCAGGGGAAAGGAAATACAACTGTGTATTCCGATGAGGAATTGCTATATTCTGAGTGGTTTCGGGGATTTTGTAAGAGCATTGCTATCAAAGAACGAAAAAATACTGATCTGCAGAGGCAGATGCTGCCGCTGCGATTCCGGTCAGATATGACGGAGTTCTTATAATATTTATCGAATATGTACTGCCGAGGCGGAAGATTAAAATTTATAATTTTTATCTTAGCTACTCACGAAGGAGGCTCGCATCATGAGTACAGGTATGCTATAATTGCAACAGATATTTTAGCGTGACAAGCGAAGCGAGCGTGCATCGCAAAACGCAAAGCATGTACAGGGGAGGCAGCCGTTTTGGAAAATCGTGAAATTCATATATCGGTCCGGCAGCTGGTGGAATTTATCTTCCGCTCTGGTGATATTGATAACAGGCGCGGTGTATCTCCTGAAAAGGCGATGCAGGAGGGAAGCAGACTGCACCGCATGATCCAGGGAAGCATGGGGGAAAATTACGCGGCGGAAGTGCTGCTTAAGTACCAGTATGTGACTGAGCGTTATACCATCAAGATCGAAGGCAGGGCAGACGGCATTATCTTTGAAGGCAGACGGAAGATCGGTGAAGAGCTGCAGGTGCAGCTTCCGTCTGTAAATCCGCAGTGGAAGGAAGATGAGGAATTTGATCAGATTACAATAGATGAGATTAAATGTGTGGCGAAAAAGCTTGAATATATGAAAGCACCGGTTCCGGTCCATCTTGCGCAGGCTAAGGTATATGCTTATATCTATGCATTACAGAAACAGCTCCCGATGATCAGGGTGCGTATGACTTATTGCAATTTTGAAACAGAAGATATCCGTTATTTTTTTGAGGAATATACATTTTCCGCACTGGAAATATGGTTTGAGGAGCTGATGCGGGAATATAAGAAATGGGCAGATTTTCAGTTGGAATGGGAGGATATTTATAAACGCTCCATCCGTACGGTAGAGTTTCCATTCCCTTACCGGGAGGGACAGCGTGGACTGGTGGTGTCCGTTTATCAGACGATCCGGGAATCTAAAAAGCTTTTTATTGAGGCTCCGACTGGGGTTGGAAAGACAATATCCACCATATTTCCCGCGATCAAGGCAGCGGAAAATATGGTGGAGAAGATATTTTATCTGACGGCAAAGACCATCACCAGAACAGTGGCGGAGGATGCGTTTGAATTGCTGCGCAGCAGGGGACTTCGCTGTAAGACGGTTACATTGACTGCCAAAGAAAAGATCTGTCCCATGGAAGAAGTGGAATGTAACCCCCTTTCCTGTCCGTATGCCAAAGGACATTTTGATAGGATTAATGATGCCTTATATGATATTATCACTCATGAAGACCGATTTTCCAGAACTGTGATCATGGAATATGCGGTGAAGCATCAGGTATGCCCATTCGAGTTCAGCTTGGATATCAGCCTGTTTGCGGACGGCGTGATCTGTGACTATAATTATGTCTTTGATCCCCATGCCAGCTTGAAAAGGTTCTTTTCGGAAGGAATGAAGGGGGACTATCTCTTTCTCATTGATGAGGCGCATAATCTGGTAGAGCGTGGCAGAGAGATGTACAGCGCTTCCATCTGCAAAGAGGATCTTCTTGCGTTACGGAAACAGATTAAGGATGTGGTGAGCATCCCCGGACAGAAAGTTTCTGCGAAGAAATCTGAGATGAGACAGGAAAGCTTGTTTTCAGAGAAGGAATTTCGGAATGAGATTACAGAGGATATAGCGCAACAGGGTTTTGCGAAGGATAATGTGGGGGAAAAGAGCAATAAAAGGGATGAAAAACGGAATCTTCCGCTGAACCGTATTGCGAAAGCTTTGGATCATATAAATAAATATCTTCTGGAGCTTAAGCGGGAATGCGAGACTTATATAGAACTGGAAGATGTCAGCGATTTGATCCGTATCATGGAAAGGCTTTATACGACGATGGGCAGTTATCTGGAGGAAGAAGATGAAAGACCGATCAGAAAAGCGATACTGGAACTGTATTTTGAGGTCGCTCATTTCCTGATGATCTATGAAAAAATGGATGAAAACTACCGGCCTTACTGTGAGCTTAAGGAGGATAGTCATTTTGTCGTGAAACTTTTTTGCGTCAACCCCAGAGAAAAGCTGAAAGAGTGTATGATAAAGGGGAGAAGCAGCATTTTATTTTCGGCAACGCTGCTTCCTATCCAATATTATAAAAAGCTGCTGGGAGGAGAGCCGGAGGATTATGAGATCTATGCGCAGTCGACTTTCGACAGGCGCAGAATGGGACTGTTTATTGCCAAGGACGCTACCAGTAAATATACGAGAAGAAATGATATGGAATATCATAAGATCGCGGCTTATATCTATGAGATCTTTCGTGCAAAACCGGGAAATTATATGGTATTCCTGCCATCCCATATATTTCTGGAACATGTTTATGACGTATTCTGCCGCAGTTTTTATGAAGAAGGATCCATGGAATGCATTGTCCAGCATGAGCGTATGGACGAGCAGATGCGGGAGGAATTTTTAAGAAAATTTTCAGCGGAAGAAGAATCGGGAGAGAAGCGGGAAGATGATGTATTTGTAAAGGCAGAAGGCGGGACTGGTATGGAGCAGACGAATGCATTGGTGGGTAAGGAGATCTCTCTGCGGAAAAAAGAAGGACACAAAAAGGGTTTGATAGGTTTTTGCGTTCTGGGCGGAATTTTTTCAGAAGGGATCGATCTCAGACAGGATTCGTTGATCGGAAGCATTATCATAGGTCCGGGGCTTCCGCAGATCTGTAACGAACGGGAGATCTTAAAAAATTTTTTTGATGACGAAGAGCATGATGGTTATGATTATGCATATCGCTTTCCGGGGATGAATAAAGTATTGCAGGCAGCAGGGCGCGTGATCAGGACAGCGGAGGATGTGGGAGTGGTGGTTTTGCTGGAGGAGCGGCTGTTGAATCGTTCCTATCAAAGGATTTTTCCGAGGGAATGGAGCGATTATGAGTCAACTACGAATATGGCGGTCGCAGATAAGCTTGCATCTTTCTGGAAAAGATGGCAGTGATCTATCTATGTTAGAATTCACGACCTAAGATATAAATTTATGTAAACTTATACAATTTTCCACATATGAAGAATAAAAATTCATTTTAGAGAAAAAATTTGACAGGATTTAACATTAAACGACAGATATATGTGGATAACTATGTGGAAATTGTGGATTTATTGAAAAAATTAAATCTTATTTACAATAAAAACTCAATTTCTGGATTGTAAAAAAGAAGAAAAATTTGTCGAAAAATAGTCCGATTCAAATGATTTAATGATAATTATGTAAACTAAATGCAGCAAGAGTGCATTTTAATAAGTGATTAAAAAGAGACTTAAGAGCTGCACGGTTGATGAAAAAGGGAATTTATGGTATTGTATATTAGGAATGCAGACCTCCAATACCAAAAAACAACGGAAACAGTACTGGATGGTATGGATCATATGCATCTATTAAAGAACAGACAGGAGGAGCAGTATAGTTATGTGGGCTTATGAAAGCGTGTTTTATCAGATTTATCCATTGGGATTTTGTGGTGCGCCGTTTGAAAATGACGGGGTTGCGGCATCCAGGATCAAGAAGGTGATCGACTGGATTCCTCATATGAAAAAACTGGGAATCAATGCAATCTATTTTTCGCCGATCTTTGAATCAGATACCCATGGTTATAATACTAGAGATTATACGAAGGTGGATACCCGGCTGGGTACGAACGAGGATTTTGCCGAGGTTTGTCAGGCACTCCATAAGGAAGGCATCAAAGTCGTGCTTGACGGGGTATTTAATCACGTGGGGCGAGGATTCTGGGCATTTCAGGATGTGCTGAAAAACCGGGAGCGGTCTCCGTATGTAAGCTGGTTTCACAGAATTGATTTTGGCGGTAATTCCGGATATAATGACGGACTTTGGTACGAGGGATGGGAAGGCAATTACGATCTGGTGAAATTAAACCTTCATAATGATGATGTGGTCAACCATATCTTTTCAGCGGTGGATGGCTGGATCAAAGAATTTGATATCGACGGCATCCGTCTGGATGTGGCATACTGCCTAGACCATGGATTCTTAAACCGCTTAAGGGGATTCTGCGATTCTAAAAAAGAGGATTTCTTCCTATTAGGAGAGGTGCTGCATGGAGAGTATGGAAGGATGCTGCAGCAGATGAATATCCATTCGCTGACCAATTATCAGTGTTATAAAGGTATTCATTCTGCATTTAACAGCGCCAATATGTTTGAGATCATCCATTCCCTGCTGCGGTTGTTTGGGCCGGAGGACTGGACAGTATGCAGAGGGTCACATCTGTTGTCTTTTGCGGATAACCATGATGTATCAAGGATCGCCAGCATTCTCCAGAATGAAAAACATCTTCCGCTGGTATATGCCATGGTATATGGTATGCCCGGAATTCCTTGTGTATATTATGGAAGTGAATGGGGTGTCAAGGGTGACAAGAGTCAGGGAGATCCGGCTCTGCGTCCCTGTATTGACGCGCCGGAGTGGAATGAGTTGACAGAGTTTATCAGCCGGCTCACGGAAGCTAAAAAGAATAGTCATGCTCTTAATTACGGCAGTATGAGAAGTATTGTGCTGACAAATCAGCAGTGTATTTTTGAACGAAAGAGCGATCAGGAGAGAGTTCTGGTAGCGATCAATATGGCGGATGCTCCTTATACCGCGCATTTTGACGCGGGATGCGGCATGGCGGTGGATCTGATCACAGGCAAAGATCATGATTTTGGCGGAGGTAGTGAGCTGCCGCCGTACAGCGCTGCATTCTGGAAGATGGAGAGATAATGTCATAATGTAGATGTTGTCATCACAAATCTGGTTAACGGGACCGCATCCGACGGATGCGGTTCCATTTTTTAAATTCATTCATAAAAATATTTGTTGACAAATAATATTATATGTCGTATATTATGTTGTAACATAATATTATACGACATATAATATTATAAAATTTATCAGAAAGGAGATCCGGCATGGTATTTAACACGGGTACTGCCCTTTTGGATGCGATCGTTTTGTCGGTGGTGTCTAAGAATATTGAAGGAACCTATGGATACCGGATTACCCAACAGATAAGGTCTGTTATGGAGATTAGTGAATCTACGCTTTATCCGGTTCTCAGACGGCTGCAGAAGGATGAATGTTTAGCGGTATATGATCAGGAGTGTGCCGGAAGGAACCGGCGTTATTATAAGATCACAGAGCGCGGCAGGGCGCAGCTCAGTTTGTACGAGAGAGAATGGAAGGTCTATTCGGAAAAAATAAACTTATTGTTCGAGAAAGGAGTCGGCGATGAATAAAGAGGAATTCTTACGGCAGCTGGAGACGCATCTGTCCGGAATGCCGGAGAGCGAAAAGCAGGAGGCATTGCAGTATTATCGGGACTATTTTGAGGATGCGGGACCGGATAAGGAAGGTGAAGTGATAGACTCGCTGGGCAGCCCTGCGGATGTAGCAAGATCGATCAGAGAAGAAAACGATGGTGGTGAATATACAGAAAATGGTTATCGTACCGCGGACCGGAGCAATGCCTATATGATGCAGCCGGGCGCTGCTGCAGGACAGAATACAGATGGAGCATCCTATACAAGTTTTAACTCCGCTTCGGCAGGAGCTGACGCAGAGAAAAAAGAAAAAAAGGATACTGCAGTTATCGTTCTGAGCATTATATTGATCATCTTAACATGTCCGATCTGGATCCCGGCGCTTTGCGGTCTGATCGGATTGATTGTCGGTCTGATTGGGAGTTTTATTGGGTTTGCAATTGCGGGAGTTATTATGGTGATCGCGTGTGTGATTGCTTTGATTGCATCGATTGTCGGTATGTGCGCGGGAGTTCCGGCTGCCGTCGGGTTTATCTGCATTGGCGGGGCGATGATTGTAGGAGCGTTAGGCATTTTCTTTATCCTTCTGACCGTGCTGGTCTGCCGATATGTGATCCCGTGGCTGTGTAAGGGGGTAAAAAAATTATGGAATCTGATCTTTGGGAAAAAGGAGGCGGCAAGATGAAAAAGTTTACGATTGTTTCTTTGATTACATCAGGGGTCATGCTGCTCCTTGGAATCATAATGGTCATCATAGGCGTTACTACCGGGGGAATCAGGATCATCAGAAGCTTTATCTTCGATGAGACCAGAACTATTTTTGATCATCTGAATACAGGATGGAATATTGTGCAGCAGGAGATGGGTTTTGGCTTTTCGACGGGATTTATGGGGGATCATTTTACGGTAAGTTATAATGATAACTATTCTGTATATACCACAGGGAGGTATACAGATCCACTGGCGGTCAGTGCAAATGAGGTGACGGATATAGAAATCTATATGACGGCGGGCGATCTGGATATCGTAGAGAGCGATGCGGATGATATCGGTATTGAATGGAACGGTGTGGGTAAATTTCAGTATTATGTGGAAGATCACACGCTGTATGTGATCTCTTTGGACGATCTGGGGGATCTGACGATCTCTCTGCCGGAGGATCTGGAGATCAAAACATACCAGCTTTCAGCGGCAGCAGGGGATGTCGAAGTGGAATCCATAAAAGCAGAAGAAACGATGATTTATTTGGGAGCATGTGATATGACGGTGGATTGGCTGGAAACAGATAACCTGAAGATAGAGACAGGTGCCTGTAGTTTGGATATCCTGAATGGGACAGTTGGAAATATGGATGCGTCATATTCCGCCAGCGAGATCACGTATCAGGGGCATATTACGGGAGATGCTGATTTTAGGGGAAGCATGGGCGATCTGGAACTGACGATTTACGGCGACTCCGATCAGTTTAATTATAATATCAATTCTGCGTTAGGAAATGTCGATATTCCGGGATGTCATGTGGCAGGATGGTCGCAAAACACGACGGTCAACAACAGTGCGTCAAAAGAGATGTCGATTACGTCCTCTATGGGTAACGTGGAGGTGATATTCTCAACACGGTAAGTCTAAGGAAGCACTGATCATATCAGCGATCATATCAGCGATCAAATCAGCGTTTCCCTAAAATACCGGAAAAGGATTGTGCAAAAGAGCTTTCTGTTGTTATAATGTACTGCGGAGGATAGAAGATGGACAGAAAGCCGGTTGATTACCGGGATGTCGAGAAATATATTCTCGATATCCCGAAATTTACGAAAAAGCATAAGCAGAGTGAGACAGACGGATTTTACTCTTTTTTGGGACGTCCGGGGGAACGGCAGAAGATCATCCATGTGGCCGGGACCAATGGGAAGGGGTCTGTCTGCGCGTATTCTGAGTCCATGATCATGGCCACAGGGCATACCTGCGGCTTATTTACGTCTCCGCATCTGGAATGTATGCGGGAGCGTATCCGTGTGCAGAAGACGGATATCCCGGAGGAGGCATTTGTCAGGATATTTTCCTATATCACCCGGCAGATTGAACGATATACGGAAAACTATTTTCCGACATTCTTCGAACTCCTCTTTTTTATGGCGATGGTCTATTTTGAGGAAACAAAAACGGAATATATTATTTTGGAGACGGGGCTGGGCGGGCGGTTAGACGCCACTAATATTGTAAAAAATAAGAAGATCTGCGTCATTACCAGAATCGCATTGGATCATATGGCATATTTGGGAGACACTTTAGAAGAGATCGCAGGAGAAAAAGCCGGGATTATCTCAGGTGATGTTCCTGTTGTTTACTATCATGAAATGGAAACGGTCAGCAGCGTGATTCGCGAAAAGGCAGAAGAAATGGGGGCGGAAGCGATCCCGATCGCTGAGGCGGATCTCTTAAATTTAAAAAATCATCAAAAATACATTGATTTTTCTATTTTCTTTGAGTATTATGGTTATTATAACATTAAAGTGCCATCTTGTGCTCTTTATCAGTGCATGAATGTTTCGCTGGCATTATATGCCATGCGGAGGATTCTGGGGGAAGAGCTGACGCAGGAAGCTGTTGCAGAGGCAGTCAGGTGGACAAGCTGGCCCTGCCGGATGGAAGAGATTCAGCCTGGTATCCTGCTGGATGGAGCGCATAATCCTAATGGGATGCAGGCGCTGTTGCAAAGCTTGTCTTATCGGCAGGAACGAAAGGTTTTACTTTTTGCTGTGGTGACGGATAAAGATATCGAGGCTATGGTGCATGAGATCATTGCTTCAGATCTATTTGCACAGTATATTATTACAGTAGCAGGCGGCGACCGGGCGGCAGATTTGGAGTATGTTGAAAAGCTGTTCCGGGATGGTACAGATAAAGAAGTGAAGGCATTTGGGGACGCCGGACAGGCTTTCTGCTATGGAAAGAAGGCGCGGCAGGACGGATTGCTGGTGATTGCAGGATCATTATATCTGACAGGCTTGATACGCGGTTTATGCAAAGACTAAGGAATTATTTAATATTTGCTACAATGGATAAATTATACTTAAGGAATATGATTGTTCAGCGGGGTTAGAAAGGAACAAGGTATCATAAATGATCAATTTTGAAGAGGAACTGAAAAAGTTCCATCCGAGTTTGGAATTGCAGGATGCAGAGGAAATTTTGAATCATCGTGACATGACAGATATGACAGATATATTTTTTGATATTATAAAAGAAACGGATGAAGAAGTTTAGGAGATAGACGGTTATGCTATGTTATCAGTGTGGATGCCGTTTATCAGAGTTGGATTATTGTACAGGTTGTGGAGCGGATGTGCGTGCATACAAAAGAATCATGTATGCAGCGGAGTATTCTTATAATGATGGATTGGAACGCGCCAGAGTCAGAGACCTGTCAGGAGCAGTTAACTCTTTGCGGCAATGTTTAAAATATAATAAGCAGCATGTGGATGCAAGAAATCTTCTGGGACTGATCTATTTTGAATGTGGGGAGGTCGGTGCCGCCCTGATCGAGTGGGTGATCAGTGCGACAGTACGGGAAGAAAAAAATCTTGCGTTGGATTATATGGAGATTATCCAGTCCAATCAGGGAAGACTGGACATCATCCGTACTACAATTAAAAAGTATAATGTTTCTTTGGAATTGTGCCAAAAAGGTGATTATGATATGGCGATCATCCAACTGCGCAAAGTGTTGAATCAGAATCCCAAATTTGTTAAAGCCCATCAGCTGTTAGGACTTTTGTATGTCAAAAGGGAAGAATGGGAAAAGGCAAAGAGGGAATTTACACATAGTAAGCGGATTGATGGCGGAGACGTGAAAACTCTGCGATATCTCAAAGAGGTAGAAGAACAACTTGATCCGGATGATATACACGCATCCGGTCGCACTAAAAAGCGTCAAAAAGAAGAAAGCGCTGCCATCTATAAATCCAGCGGCAATGATGTCATCATCCAACCGCTTAATGGAAAGGAGCCGCTGGGAATCAATGCGTTTATACAGATCGCGCTGGGGATTGTGATCGGACTTTGTGTAACCATCTTTTTGATCACCCCTTCTAAGGTGCAGAGTGCGCAGGATGAGCTGAAGGAACAGATCAGCGGATATGTAGAGCAGTTGGATTGGAAAAACACTGAGATCGTCGAACTGGAGACGAGGATCAGCCAGCTGGAGCAGAGCAATCTGTCATTGCAGGATAAGTTGAACGCGCTTTCAGGGTCTGATGGCGCATTACGGGAAATCAATGAATTATTGGCAGCAGCGTATGCAGCCCTTGACTCGTCACAGGATGCGATGAGTGTTGAACAGCATCTGGGTGCAATCAGTCAGACATATGTGGAACAGGAGGCTTCGCAGGAATTTCTGGATTTATATAATTATCTGCGGCAGTCGATCGGAGATTCCGTATCGCAGTCTTATTATAACAGCGGATTGGATGCATACAACCGGATGGATTATCCGACGGCTATTACGCATCTGGGAAGAGCATATCAGTATGACCGGAACAATGACGATGCTTTGTATTATCTGGGTCTGGCATATATGGATAGTGGGGATGTGGAACATGCAGCGGAATCATTTAATCAGCTGATTGAATTGTTCCCGAACAGTACACTGGTAACAAAAGCACAGCAGAAACTGGCGGAAATTGCAGAGTAAGCAGATTACAAAAAGAATCAGAAAGAGAATTACAAAGAGAATCGTAAGGAAACACTGATATAATAATTGATTCCTTAGATAAGATACGAAAGAGAGAGCATAGTGATATGCTCTCTTTTGCATACTTTTGGGAGGACAAATACTATATTAGTTAAGAAAGGAAGGAAGAAAATGCAGATTGATGATAAGTATCTGGTGATTCGGATGCCGGAAGAGATCGACCACCATCAGGCGGTACTGATACGCAAGCAGGCGGATGAAAAAATCGTGAAAGGAGAGATTCAGGACGTGATTTTTGATTTCTCAGCTACCAGAGTCATGGACAGTTCCGGGATCGGAATGATCATGGGGCGGCAGAGAGTGGTGTCTAATTTTGGTGGGCATATCTATATTGCCAACGCAAGCAGCCGGATCCATGATATCCTGTGCGCCGCCGGGCTGCATAAGATCGTCAGCTTCATTACGGCGCAGGAGACAAATTGAAAAATCAAAGAGTTTTTCAAAACCAAATAAATTTGTTTTGCGAATTTGTGCCTGCGGCATAGCACTAAAGTGCATTAAAGTTCGCAGGCTATGGAAAGGCATGGTTATTAGTATGAAAAAGGAGAAGGAGTGTCATGATGAAAACATGTACGATCACACAGGAGCAGGAGAATACGGAAGGACGAAAAAATTATATGGAGATACAGATGCCGGCTTATTCTTATAATGAGAAGCTGGCAAGAACCATCACGGCGGCGTTTATGCTTGACATGAATCCCACCGTAGAGGAGGTCGCCGATGTCAAGACAGCCGTATCGGAAGCGGTTACTAATTCGATCATCCACGGCTATGGTGCATATGAGAAGAAAGATGGAGTACCGATGATCCGCATGATCTGTGAGCAGGATGGTCTTGCCCTGACTGTGATCATAGAAGATGAGGGCTGCGGAATCGCGGATATCGCTAAAGCCATGGAACCGCTTTATACGACAAGACCGGATCTGGAACGGTCAGGCATGGGATTTGCCTTTATGGAAGCATTTATGAATGAAATCAAGGTTATCAGTTCTCCAGGTGAGGGAACGAAGGTCATTATGAAGAAAAAGATTGCGGGGGCTTTGGAAGACTGATGGAAAATGTGGCAGTAATGATTGAACAGTCACAAAAGGGAGATCAGGAAGTACGCACGCAATTGATTGAGCAGAATCTGGGATTGGTCAGACATATAGTAAAACGATATCAGGGAAGGGGATGTGATATGGAAGATCTCTTTCAGATCGGTGTGATTGGATTGATCAAGGCAGTGGATCACTTTGACCTTGGCAGGGATGTCCGATTTTCTACCTATGCGGTCCCGATGATCATGGGAGAAATCAAACGATTTTTTCGTGACGATGGGATCGTAAAGATATCCAGAGGAATCAAGGAAAATGCTTATCGGGTCAGGCAGAGCATGGAGCAGTACGCTAGCCAGCATGGCAGGGAAGCCAATATACAGGAGCTTATGGAGATGACGGGGCTAGGCAGAGAAGATATTGTTTTGGCTCTGGAGGCAGGTTATGAGGTAGAATCTATTTATCAGGCGGCATATAAAAGTGATGACAGGGAAATGCTTTTGATCGACCGGATTCCGGGTAATAAAGATGAACATGAGATATTGACCAATCATATCGTACTGCAGGAACTGATGGAAAAAATGGACGAAAGGGACAGACAGCTGATCAGGCTCAGGTATTTTGAGAATAAGACACAGACGGAGGTGGCAGGATTGATGGGCATCAGTCAGGTGCAGGTCAGCCGGCAGGAAAAAAAGATATTGCTAAAGATGCGTGCGGAGATCGGCGTGTAATGATACGCCGATCTCAATTTTTGAACCCCAATTTGTGACCCAAGTTTGGGTTGACATCTTCTGGAAACCGGTGTATGATTGACAGGAAAATATAACTTCTGGAGAGCCTCATTTAGTGAGCGCCGAAGGTGTAAGGCAGAGATGCCGATCTCTCAGGCAAAAGGACAGAACCAATGGCGGATTGTACCTTTTGGGTGCAATTTTTTTGTGTTTTTAGCATATATTTAGGCAAACGCTGATGAGATCATCTTCAATTAAACAAAAGAAGGGTAGGAGGAGCATATGGCAGATTTTTTGACAAAATTAACAGAGATCAATAATGCGATCAACTCATTTGTCTGGGTGAAGATCGGACTGGTGCTTTTACTTGGCACGGGTATACTGATGACGGTAATGACAAAATTCTTTCAGATCTCTCATCTTGGACACTGGTGGAAAAAAACGATCGTCGGCGTATTTCAAAAGGACACGCACAATAAGACGGGCAAGGGAAGTGTGTCCCAGTTTCAGGCGCTTTGTACGGCACTGGCAGCGACAATTGGTACAGGTAATATAGCCGGTGTGTCGGCAGCGATTGTGGTTGGTGGACCGGGTGCGGTATTCTGGATGTGGCTTGCTGCATTCTTCGGTATGATGACGAATTTCTCCGAAAATGTTCTTGGCATTTATTATCGTCGTAAGAATAAAGCAGGTGAGTGGTCAGGGGGACCGATGTATTATCTGAAGGACGGACTTGGCAAAATCAAGAAGAACGGCTTTTGCGAAGGCGCAGGAAGCGTCCTCGCCGTACTATTTTCCATTTTTGCGCTGCTTGCATCTTTTGGTATCGGGAACATGGGGCAGATCAATAAGATCACGCTGAATCTACAATCTGCATTCTTTAAAAACGTTGACGCACCAGTGCTTTATGGCGAGGGCGAAAGTGCGGTTACAGTGGTTTCTGTTGTGATTGGTGTTGTTTTAATGATACTGGCAGGTTTGATTATTATTGGCGGTCTTGAGAGGATTGCGGCAGTAGCGGAACGGATTGTTCCGTTTATGGCGATTGCCTATGTGGCCGGTGCATTGGTTATTTTGTTTGCTAATATTTCTCAGATCGGTGCAATATTTAGCGCAATCTTTAAATTCGCATTTGGTATTAAGGCAGTCGAAGGCGCGGTAGTCGGAGTGGCAATTAAGGAAGTCATTACACAGGGATGTAAGCGTGGCGTATTCTCTAATGAAGCGGGACTTGGATCCTCAGTAATGGTGCATTCCAATTCTAACGTTAAGGAGCCTGTTAAGCAGGGAATGTGGGGCATCTTTGAAGTATTTGCAGATACGTTTGTTGTATGTACGATGACTGCCATCGTTGTGCTTTCTTCCGGATGTATTGATCTTGCAACCGGGGCGGTAGCGGAAGGCGTTAATGACGCGACATTAGTCCAGCAGACATTTGGGCAGGTATTTGGTAGGCTGGGCGCGGGCTTCGGACGGTTTGGCGAGATGTTCATTGCAGTAGCGATCCTGTTATTTGCCTTTACGACGGTGCTTGGCTGGTCTCATTATGGTGGCAAAGCGGCTGAGTATCTGTTTGGCATCGGAGGCGCTAAAGTTTATAGAGTGATCTTTGTTTTGATGATTATCAGCGGTTCCTTGATGACGTCGTCTCTGGCATGGGATATTTCGGATACGTTCAACGCGCTGATGATGATCCCGAACCTGATTGGTGTGATCGTATTGTCGCCGGTGGTTGTGAAGATCACAAGCAATTATGTAGAGCGTAAGATCAAAGGCAAGGATGTGGATCCGATGCTTTCCTATGATCCTTCCATACAGGCGGAATTTGCAAAGGCAGTCAGGGAAGGTGAAGAATAAGCATTGCAATTCTCGAAAAAATATGATACAAATAATAATAGATCATCAGATGGAATAAGAATATAATATATTATTAAGAAAGGAGCGATGGGCCATGGTCAAGAAGAAAAAAGATGATAATGGACTTGCGAATAAGATTATTGCAATCGTATTTTTGTTGTTTTTGATTGCGGGCGGTTATTATTTATTTAGTATGTTCAGACCTGTTGAGATTAATCAGACGAATATTGTGGGAGAATGGAAACTGCCGGGATCACCGGTTACCTATTATTCTTTTCGGGCAGATGGAACCGCCTCCAGTTATGAAAAATTTACCGGAAGCGGTGAAGTCAGAAACCAAATCAATTATACTTATTATTTAAGAACAGAAGTCAGCGAACAGACAGGAAAGGATATTTATACCATCGTACTGGATGAGGTAAGAGGCGATGAACGTCATTGGGAGATAGAGATCAATGCCCTCAGTCATGTACAGATGAATATCCTCTGGAAGGGATCGGAATTTTCTTCGATGACCAGAGTAGATGTATTCTAGGCGAAGCTGACTGGAAAAATATTTTGTACAATGTTTCCTATGTATAAAATAAGTTAAAACAAATAAAACTAAGGAGAGACTTAAGAAAGGCTCTCCTTTTTATATGCAGACAATAGATATTTATTTAAAACTGGATAAATGTGTTAAGATCAAAGAGAAAGATGTGTTTTTAAAGGATGTGGCAACGGTTTACTGCTCGGATGATGTAATGCTTGCGAAAGCAAGAAGTATTAAAGTATATACATTTAAGGAAGAAGGACCTCACAGAAAATGTATCAGTTCGTTGAATGTCATCCAGATGCTGTCGGAATTGTCATCGGCGGTCAGTGTCCAAAATGTTGGAGAAATGGATATTCTGGTAGAATATGACGCCGGAAAGAAAGCAAATCCGTTTCTACAGAAGCTGAAGATTGCCATGGTGGCATTGGTCAGCTTTTTCGGTACGGGGTTTACGATTATGGCTTTTCACAATGATATTGGAATTGAGGACTTGTTTTCCGGTATCTATGAACAGGTCATGGGAGAACCGTCCGGTGGGCTAGGTGTTTTGGAATTTTCCTATTCCATCGGTCTAGCGGTCGGCATCACATTGTTTTTCAACCATTTGGGCAGTAAGCGTCTGACGGTTGACCCGACGCCGATCGAGGTGGAGATGAAAATGTATGAGGATGATATCAATACGGCCCTTATGGAAGAGGAGAAACGCAAAGGGGAAAGTATGGAAGTGGAATGAGATCGCACAAGTGGGTAAAGAGGAAGGATGAGAACGTGATATGAAAGGATTATTGTTATGTTTGCTGATCATTGCCGGATTCAGCTTTGGAACACTTGTCTCGGCGGGTGTTCTCACGGTGCTGGTTTCCGTTGGCTTGATACCGCGGTTTGCGCAGAAGACAAAATCTGCGGATCATGTTCTTCTATATGAAAACGCAGTAGTTCTCGGAACAATTATTGGCGGAATTTTGACGGTTTTTTCGTCATTTTTAAGATTCCCGGATGGTGCGGGATGGTGCGGGATCGTTCTTCTCGTGATTTACGGATTGTTTGGCGGTATGTTTGAAGGATGCGTGGCGCTTGCCATCGCGGAGATGTTAGACAGTATTCCAATCTTTTCCAGAAGAGTCGGCTTTCACCAAGGGATCGAGGTATTTGTCGCTGCCGTAGCCCTTGGTAAAGTCGCCGGTTCTTTATCTTATTTTTTCTATGAAATCTATCTGCATGGCGGGTGCTGAGAGGAATACGCTTCCTGCGTAAACATAGGTCTTATATGAGTGTTATTAATCATTCAGCTTTGATTTCCTTCCAGTACTGATCCATCAGTGCAGTAGTCTCCTCATCCATTAATTGATATACTTCGCAGTTTTCCAGTGTATTGAAATCCGGAAAAAGAAGGGGATTGTTTACGACATCTTCCTCTAAAAGTTCCCGTACAGCGTCATTGGAAGGCGGATAGTAAACATATTCAAAGTTCTGCGCTACGATGTCCGGCTGGCAGCAGAGATAATCAAGGAACAGATATACTGCTTCCGGGTTATCACAGTCTTTGGTCATCGCCCAGCAGTCGATCCAGAGGTTGCTGCCGTCTTCCGGTACAACATAAGCAAGATTTTCATTTGTCTCGCATCCGAGCAGACCGTCTCCTGAATATACCACGGCAATCGCTGCGTTTTCCGCGATCATTTCATCTCTGGCTTCATCCACAAGATAGGACTGTACGTCGGGTTTCTGGGAGATCAGCAGATCCCTTGCCGCAGCAAGTTCGTCGGGATTACTTGTGTTGCAGGAGTACCCAAGATATTTCAGGGCAATCATAAATGCGTCACGCATACTGTTCTGCATAATGATATTACCGGAATATTCCCCGTTAAATAATACATCCCAGCTTGTGGGTGGTTCTGAAACCATGTTTTTGTTATATAAAAGACCTACAGTGCCCCAGAAATAGGGAAGGGCATACTGATTGCCGGGATCAAAGCTTGCGCAGAACTCCCAGACATCATCACTGATGTTCTGGATATTGGGAAATTGTGTGAAATCCATGGGCTGCAGCTCGCCCTCTTCCATCAGTTTCATGATGATGTACTCGGAAGAACACAGGACATCATACTGGATGGCGCCGGAAGAATATTTGGAATAGAGTTCCTCCGGAGTCATGGCCTCTTCGTATAATACCTCAATACCGGTCTCGGCAGTGAACTGATCCAGAATGGCAGGATCAATATACATACCATAATTAAATACGGTAATCTGCTGCGTCGGTTCCTTTGATCCTCCGCAGCCCATGAGGGATGTTGCGGCAAGTGCCGCTGCACATAGAACAGCCAGAATTCTTTTTTTCATAATCATGCTTCCTCTCTTTTAAATATGATTGGCCGGCATTTTTCTTATGCCGTGTTTTTTGGGTGGCGCGCTCAATATATTTGCCACAATCAGAACCAGCACAGTGATCAGGAAGATGATCGTGGAAAGCGCGTACATCGTGGGCTGGATTCCTTTTCTGATCTGGGAATAGATCATGGTGGATAAGGTATTGACTCCAGGTCCTTTGGTAAAATAAGTGATTACAAAATCATCCATGGACATTGTCACCGCCATAAAAAATCCGGAGATAATGCCGGGCATCAGTTCCGGCAGTACAACCTTAAAAAAGGAATATACCGGTCCCGCTCCCAGATCCCTTGCCGCCTCGTAGATACTGACGTCCAATTGATTGAATCGGGGCAGGATGCTTAAGATGACATAGGGAATATTAAATGTAATATGCGCCAGCATGATACTGGAAAATCCCAGAGGCATAAAGCGGATCAGTAAAAGCATCATAGCAATACCGGTTACGATGTCAGCATTCAGCATGGGAATATTAGTGACAGCCATGACAACGGCGTATTCCCTTCTTCTCATGGCATCAATGCCGATACAGGCAAGAAGCGCGATGATTGTTGCAACAAAGGCAGATCCCAGTGCAAGAACAATGGTATTCTGCAGCGCGGAGCTGACCACCGAAGTACGAAAAATATCACGATACCAGTCTAAGGTAAATCCGCCCCATACGACTCGCGACTTAGAACTGTTAAAAGACAGTATCACCAATACCAAAATCGGTGCATATAAAAATATCATGATGATTGTCAGATAAAATTTACAGATAAAATTTTTCACACTAACCTCCATGCCGCCTTTGGCGGTTCAAATAGGAATGAAAAACGCTTCCTTTGCGTTTTTCGGTGTGAGACTTAAAACTTCTTCGCGAAGCAGCCTTTGCTGCAAGCGATTAGAAGTTCTTCTCACACTTACCAAACCAGTGATTCGCGGTCTTTTTTCTCTTGTTTTTGCGAAAATGCAAGCCCGATGACCACAAAGATCATCAACGCAAAGGATAATCCCGAACCCAGATGCCAGTTCATGCTGGTAATAAATTCCTGCTCAATAACATTGCCGAGCAGCTGGATCTTGCCGCCGCCTAAGATGTCAGGGATAACGAAGGAGGTCAGGCAGGGGATAAATACCATTGTAATCCCGCTGATGATACCGGGCTTCGACAAAGGCAGGATGACGCGCCACACGACAGAGGGATAGGAAGCACCCAGATCTTTAGCGGCGTCAATCAAATCATCATCAATATCCATGACTGCATTGTAGATCGGCAGGATCATATAAGGCAGAAAATCATAGACCATACCGAAGACAATCGCAGTGGGCGTGTTGATGATGGAAAGCGGTGCGATTCCGAACCATGACAGTATCATATTTAAAATTCCATTTTTGCTTAAAATCATCTGAAGCGCAAGGATTCTCAGGATGGAATTCATCCACATGGGTAAGATCATGATCAGAATAATGATCCCTTTATTATTCATATTCAGGCGGCGCAGCACCAATGCCAGCGGGAATGATACAAGCAGACAGAGAGCAGTACATGCCAGCGACAGTTCCAGAGACAGTAGTGTTGCCTTGATATGCAGTGAATCCAATATAGCGGTTATATTTCCCAGAGTAAATCCCCCTGCTTTATCGGTAAACGCGTAGTAAGCCACAAATAAAAGAGGAAGTACGATAAATGCGCTCATCCAAATGATATATGGGGCGGCGATATATTTACGTTTCATACGGTGATATGCCTTTCCTTTATGTAATGGTTTTATACTTCTTATGTTTATTCCTTCTGGATGACAGCCTCATCCTCCGACTCCGGTTTATTCATGATTTGGATATTAAACGGTTTCACATACAGATCGATCTCCGCGCCGACTTCATGATAGGCGGTGGTGTGGATCATCCAGTCAATGCCGATTCCCTTTGCAAAAATTTCATAGTGGACGCCCTTAAATAAAACAGAGGTGACAACGGCTGGGAAAATCCCCTGACCCTTTTCCCGTATTTCCACATCCTCGGGACGGATCACCACATCTACGGGTTTATTGTTGCCAAAGCCTTTATCCACACAGTCAAAGCGGACGTCATTGATGCTGACCAGTTCATCTTGGATCATCGTTCCGGCAAGCAGGTTGGCGGAACCGATAAAATCCGCAACAAAAGCATTCTGCGGCTCATTGTAGATATCTTCCGGTGTGCCGATCTGCTGGATATATCCCTGATTCATAACGACGATCTTATCGGACATTGTCAGGGCTTCCTCCTGATCATGGGTAACATAGATAAAGGTAATGCCAAGTTCTTTTTTCAGCCGGATCAATTCCTTCTGCATATCCTGCCGGAGCTTTAGGTCAAGCGCGCCAAGGGGTTCGTCTAATAAAAGAATCTGCGGTTCATTGACGATTGCCCGTGCAATGGCGATTCTTTGCTGCTGTCCGCCGCTTAAAGAACGCGGCTTTCTTTTTTCAAAGCCAGTAAGATTAACAAGTTCCAGAGCATACTTGATTTTTTTGTTGATATAATCGTCATCCTTTTTTTTGATTTTTAGACCAAAAGCAATATTTTCCGCAACGGTCATGTGTGGAAACAAAGCATATTTCTGGAAGACTGTATTGATACAGCGTTTTTCCGTAGGAAGCGTAGTGATATCTTCCCCCTCCATTAAAACGCTGCCCTGATCGGGCATGACAAAGCCTGCAATAATCCGAAGCGTAGTTGTTTTTCCGCAGCCGGATGGACCAAGGAGCGTGACAAATTCATTGCGCTTGATTTCCAGAGAAAGATCCTCCAGAACCAGTTCTCCATCAAATGATTTTGTAATATTGTTTAAGGATAATATGTTTTCCTGCATGTTATGTACCTCATAAAATAAGTGCGTTTGCGTGAAAATTATGTGCTTATATAATTTATAAATGTAATTAATTATGCGCTGATAGTAACCGCTTTAAAAGCTGGGCGGGGTGCTGATCCATAAAAAGGCAGCGATAGTATTGCCCGCGTTAAATATCTGATGTTTTTGGGAACAGGAGTAATAAAAAGATTCTCCTGTTTTAATCAGATAGCTGGTTTCATTCAGCACCAGCCGGATCTGTCCCTTTAGGACATAACCAAATTCTTCACCGGTATGCGCTTTATCGGAAACCGTGTTTCCGCCGGGAGCAAGCCGGATCAACAAAGGTTCCATCATGTTTTTCTGGGCATCGGCGACAAGCCATTGGATCGTATTTTGGTTTTCCTCGTCGATTTTTTCAAAATAGTCGTCCTGATGATAGACCACGGGTGGTTTTTTCGTATCGCTGAAAAATTCTCCGGGGGTACAGCCCAGACATTGCAGGATGTCTAACAGTGTCGGAACTGATGGAACCGTCAGGTCGCGTTCCAATTGTGATATGTAACCCTTGGTTAGTTCAGTGCGGTCGGCGAGTTCCTGCTGTGTAAGACTGTGTTCATTGCGGAGATCTTTCAAACGTTGCCCCAGCTTTAAATCATTATACATTTTATAAGTACACCTTCCTAAAAATAGTATATTTATTAAATAGCATATTTTTGGGCAGACGGCTTGAAAAAAGTCGCAGTAAAAATATACTTAAAGTTTAGAGATTGTTTTATTTGCTGTTTTTATTATACAGGTATTCAATATAATGTCAATCATATATTGTAAAATAATAAAAAAATATGATAGAATATGACTGCTGTCCACGTTGGTAGCATGAAAAAAGACAGGAAAATGAGAAAAATATAGAGAGCATGATTATGAAAGAGAAGGCGGCTATACATTGGAAAGTATTTAAGAATGGTATGAGAGACGGCGTGCCGATTGCGCTTGGATATTTTGCGGTATCCTTTTCGTTGGGAATACAGGCGAAGCAGATCGGTGTTTCCGCTATTGCGGCAACAGCGATGTCGCTGACGAATCTGACATCGGCAGGTGAAGCAGCGGCATTGACATTGATCGCAGCCAATGCCCCCTATCTGGAGATGGCGATATCTCAGCTGGTGATCAATATCCGCTATATGCTGATGTCCTGTGCGTTGTCCCAGAAATTGGACCCCGGGATGCCGTTTTTTCATCGGTTTCTGGTGGCATTTGGCGTGACGGATGAGATTTTCGGAATCTCAATCGGCGTTTCAGGGAAATTGGACCCGCTTTATTCTTACGGCGCCATGGCGCTTGCAATTCCCGGCTGGACGATTGGGACATGTCTGGGCGTGGTTATGGGAAATATCCTTCCGCAGCGGATCGTCAATGCATTGAGTATTGCTTTGTATGGAATGTTTGTGGCAATCTTCATTCCGCCGGCAAAACAGGATAAGCATGTGGCGTTGGCGGTGGTTGCCGCTATGATAGGAAGCTTGGCGTTTACAGTGATGCCTTATGTGAAGGAGATCTCTGCCGGAACAAGAATTATTGTATTGACGGTGGCGATCTCGCTGACCGCCGCGATCTTATTTCCAAAAGATCTGCCAGAAGACGAAGAATTACAGACGGCGGAAAATTAGGGTAAAGAAAATAAAGTGCATGAAATAAAGCAAGGAAACAGGAGATAATAAATCAGAAATGAATCATAATATCTGGATATATCTGCTGATTATGGCTGTGGTAACTTACCTGATCCGTATGCTACCGCTGACTTTAATCAGAAAAGAGATCAAAAATAAAACAGTAAGGTCATTTTTATATTATGTACCCTATGTGACGCTGGCAGTGATGACATTTCCGGCGATCATATCCGCAACCGGCAATCAATGGACGGGAATTGCAGGGTTTGTTACGGCATTGGTCATGGCATATAAAGGGCAGGGATTGTTTAAGGTGTCAGTAGCTGCCTGTGTGGTGGTATTTTTACTGGAATTAGTGGTGCGGTAATTACTCACAGCAAGAGTAGGTTTGCGGTATTCAAATTTATGATTAGGGTGTCAAAAAACCTAACTGAAAACTGTAAATGTCAAATTGCGCAAAAGAATTTGTGCGCACTCCTTGCGCCAAACATGAAAATGAGCCTCTTAAAGCGAAAATCGTGTTCAGCAAAGGCTTCCACGATTTTTGAGTCTCATTTTCATGGCGCAAAAGTCGCTTGCACAAACATCTTTTGCACAATTTGACAAGCAACATTTATTAATTAGGTTTTTTGATATCCTAATTCATATTTAATTGAACTGCCGAAGGCAGTATGGGAAATAAAAAGAAATGAAATGGAGTAAGAATACAATGATACGACTGGCAGAAAAAACATATGAAAAACCGACGCAGAGATATTTGTGCGTGTTTTGTTCCGTTGTGTTCTGGTATTTGTTTGCCCATGGATACCGTTTTTCCAATAATATGTTTGCCCATGATGCCCTGCTGCAGATCTATCAGGACGACAGTGCATGGCAGATTGCGCTGGGAAGGGTTCTACAGCCGATCCTGCTCTTCTTGCGGGGAGGATTGTGTAATCCTTGGTTGATTTCTTTCTGCGCGGTACTCTGGCTGTCGTTTAGCGTTTATCTGGTGGTTGACCTGCTGGAGATCAGGAAACTGATCTCTATCAATATGATTTCCGGTGTTATGGCATGTAATGCCGTGCTGACGGCGCTCAATGCCTCCTTTCTTCCATGGGTGGATTTTTTCATGCTGTCGCTGTTTTTGGCAGTTGCAGGAGTTTGGCTGTGTAAGAAGGGGACATGGAGATTTCTGTGTCTGGGGGCGGTCACGCTGGCAGTGGCGATGGGGATCTATCAGGCATATATCTCCGTATCTATCGTGCTTGTGATTTTTCTATTGATTCGGGAAGTGCAGAAAAGTTCGGAGATCAAGTATTTTATTAAGAAAACTATTTACTATTGCGCTGCGCTTCTGGCAGCAGCACTTCTATATTATCTGATGTGGCAGGTGATCCGGCGAATTTTCGGCATCTGGGTCGCGGACTCCTATAATGGACTGGCGGCTCTGGGCGACTATACGGAGACATCTTTGTTCTCAACGATCGGACTTGCTTACCAGAAGGTCTTTTATTACCTAACGCATCCGGACACATTTGTGACTATGATATTTAGAGGACGTTCTTTGAGTATTGTCTGGAAATATTTATTGTGCGGAGCCAATATCATTGTAGTGGCAGGTCTGATCTTTATGATGGTCAAAAAAAATCTGAAAAAAGGAAGGAAGATCTGGCAGTATCTGCTTCAGGCGCTTCTGCTTCTGGTTCTGCCGGCAGCTATGAATTTTGTATGCATCATATCGAAAGGAAATGATCATATTCTGACGTTGTATGCCCTTGTATTGCTGTATGTATTTGTCATCGGGCTGGCGGAGGAGAAAAGTGGCGTATGGGTGAAAGCGGCAGTCTGGCTGTCTGTGTTGTGCATGATATGGACCAATGTGGTCTATGCCAATCAGGTATATCTGAAAAGGGAACTGCAGGACCGGGCAATCACGTCATTTATGACAAGGATCATTATGGATATGGAAGAGGTAGAGGGTTACGAACCGGGTATAACGCCGGTGGCATTCTGTGGTCCTTTTGGGAGTTCGCCTTATCTACAGGAGATGGAGGGGCTGGAAGACCTCTTGCCATATGGTATGACAAAGACACCGCTGACATATACCGGGACAGAGGAAGCGTTTATCAAATATGAACTGGCTGTACCCATCAACTATACGAGGGTATCATGGGAGGATCCAGAGGTGGTAAGGATGCCGACGTATCCGAATGAGGGATCTATCGCTTTTGTAGGAGAAGTTCTGGTGATCAAGATATCAAATATTGAGGTGCAGGATAATTAGCCATAAAATAAGAAAAAATGGTATAACTTTTTCATCAAATGATAGGTTTAGACAAAAATGGGGAAAGCCAAACGGAGTATCCCTTATAGCATAATAAAGAAGTTTTAATGGTGATGTTAAAGAGGAAAATAAAAATTATAAGGATAACGATGGAGATACAATTATATGAAAATAAACAAAAACAACTGGTCATGGATAAGACACCCAAAAGATTATACGGTCAGCGAGGATAAGATAGAGATCATTACCAGTCCCCACACCGATCTTTGGCAGAGAACTTATTATCATTTTAGGAATGATAACGCGCCGGTTCTTCAGATGAAGACACCAGAGAAATATTTTTCATTTATTGTTAAGACTGAATTTGAAAGCAAACATCGTTTTGACCAGTGCGGTGTAGTTATGTATCTTGACAGTGAGAACTGGCTGAAAGGTTCTATTGAATATGAAAATGAAGAGTATCAGCATCTGGGTAGTGTTGCGACCAATATGGGATATTCCGATTGGGCAACAACAGCCATTCCGGCAGATATAAAATCCATGTGGTACCGCTTTAGCAGGCGGGAGGATGATTACTGTATCGAATGCTCTGAAGATGGTGTCCATTATTCCCAGATGAGAGTCTGCCATATGTGGAAGGCAGATAATGAGATCCAGTTTGGCATTTATGCATGCAGCCCGGAGGATTCTTCTTTTAAGGCAACTTTCACACATATGGAAGTGACCGATTGCAAATGGCTTGCTCATGTTGGTCAGGCACCGGATGAAGAATAAGAATGAAAGGGAAATTACTTGGAACGCCGGAAACTTAGAGGTAATATGCGAGTGGCGCTCAAGCAGGAAACTGGTGGCTCCCAAGCGGGATAATATTTAATATATTATGTTTGTTTGAAGTGAAACAGAATAAAAAAGGAAGAGCTCCATATACTACACCTGAGATTTTGCAGTAGTAATTGCTCAGATGAGAGAAAGGCATGGTGTGTGGTATGGACAATCAGAAAATAAGACAGGTCGGCGTACAGAGTATTGAATTTAGCCGGTCTGTTTTTATTCATTCTTCCGCCGCCGTAGGCGGAAGCAAAGAACAGAAAGGACCTTTGGGTGGTTGGTTTGATTTGATTGCCGAGGATGATAAGCTGGGGGCGGACAGTTGGGAGGAAGCGGAGAGCAGCTTTCAGAAAAAAGCGATCCAACTGGCGCTGGAAAAGGGCGGTCTACAGGAACAGGATATCCGTTACCTGTTGTCAGGCGATCTGTTGGGACAGTCTATGGCCAGCTGTTTTGGCAGCGCATCCTGTCAGATACCTATATTTGGACTTTACGGGGCATGTTCTACCTGTGGGGAATCACTGTGCCTTGGAAGTATTCTGATTGATGGCGGATACGCGGACAAAACCGTATGTGTTACGTCTAGTCATTTTGCCAGTGCGGAAAAGGAGTTCCGGTTTCCGCTGGATTATGGCGGTCAAAGACCGTTATCAGCCACCAGAACGGTGACTGCCAGCGGCGCGTTTGTCTTATCTGATCAACAGAACCACGGCTGCCGCGCAAAGATTACGGCAATCACACCGGGAAAAGTAGTGGATTACGGATTAAAGGATTCCATGAATATGGGTGCGTGTATGGCGCCGGCGGCAGCAGATACGATATATCGTCATTTTACTGATTTTTCCTGTGTGCCGGAGGATTATGACCGGATCATTACGGGAGATCTCGGCGTGATCGGACAGACAGCATTGATCCATCTGCTGAAGGAAAAAGGATTTGATATCAGCAAAGTGCATATGGACTGCGGGATTGAGATCTATGGAAGAAGCGGAGCGGCATATGCGGAACCGATCCGCACCGATAACAGGAATGCAACAGTGGAAAAGGCCGCGGATCAAAAGGCAGCTTCCTATCAGGGTTCGGAGCGTAGCAACATCAAGCAGGACGCGAAGGAGATCAACGGCTCTGCCTGTGGGCAGGATACCCATGCGGGCGGCAGCGGCTGCGGATGTTCGGCGGCTGTCCTTTCGACGCTGATCTTAAGAAATCTGGAGGATAAGCAGTGGAAAAAAGTTCTGTTTATTCCTACAGGAGCGCTTTTAAGCAAGACAAGTTTTAATGAAGGCAATACGGTGCCCGGTGTGGCACATGCGGTGGTATTGGAATCAGTGTGAGTTTTACAACGGCGCTTTTAAGGAGTAACTGCTATTGATGAGAAGCGTACTATATAAGAAAAGTACGTCCTGATCCGTAAAAGTAATATAATCTCCTAGTAAGGAAGGATTGATATAGCGGGTGTCGATCAGGGTGATCTGATCATAACCTGCCAGAAAAAGAGGGGCGATGCTGCTTCCGAAGGAGTCACGAAAGACGATCAACTCTCTGGACTGCATGATAGACGGCTGTTCGCCTGCGGCGCTGGTTTCAGATGCTGCAGGGGAAGCGGCTGTATTTTTTATTGTTATAAATGCGCTGGAGCCAGATAAAAAGAAGGAATACGGATCAGCCCCCGGACCGTCATAGGTCAGATAGTAGGGATCATAGACCGTGTTGCAGTCACGGTTTTCGAGGTGACTGGCTTCGGCTGATCGGATCCTGTCATTGGTTAGGTAATGCATCGGTTCCGATGGGATATTCCACCCCATATTGCCGCATAGGACGCCGTGGAAGCTGTCCAAAGCGGTTTCAACACGATATTCCTCCGTAGAAGAGGTAAGCCGGTCTTCTGCCGACATGGCAGAGAGGATCGTATCTGCCGCAGGTACAAGGATTTCCTGTTTCCAGTGGGTATCAGTCTGAAAAAAAGAAGAAAGGGTCAGATCATCGCTGATATTAATCGGTGAAGCAAAATCCAGCAGTTCATGGATCTGGATATCCATCGCCTCATAATCCAGCGTCGGGTAAGAGGGATCTGTTAGCTGAAGATAATAGTTTTTATCCGGTATGATGCAGTAATAGACGCGACATCCGCTGTCCGCAAGATAAGTATCATAAAGATACTGCATCTGCGTGCAGGCATATGTGACAGATGCATCATTTAGAGTCATATCCATAAGAGTAAGATGTCCATCCCTGATGGCATAACCATTATCCTGAAGGCGTAAGAATCCATAGAGGGAAGATGCTGTTTTAACATTTCGGAAGCTATCTCTTGCCGGGAACTGGTCTTTGACATAGTTCTCCATAGAGGAAAGATAGAAGCCGTTTTTGATCGAAGAAAAAGTAAGAACAGGAGCGGCTGCAAGCCTACGCCTTTCGGCAGAGGAATAATCCTTTGGTTCTGAGATAAAATAATATAGTCCCACCGATAGCCAGCACAGGAAAAGGACTGCAAGCATAAGAAGCTGCAGCGGTTTTTGCCATGTGGTCTGTGGGTGGATATCAGGTTTATGGTTATCGGTCTTTTTTGGTTTCATAAGATATTCCTCTTTTTTTCTGTTGGATTTAAACTTTTTTGTACAATTTACGCCTCATCTGATTCGCTTTTTGATTAAGTTTATTAAAATTGAAAGTATAGAAACGGCTGCGGGGTTTCCGTGATGATCCATGCGCTACAGAGCAGAAATACCAGCGGATAAGCGGCGATGCTGATTATGGCACCTGCTTTGGCAATCTTTTGATTTTTTGACGATAGTTCTCTGAGTGTCGGAAGGATCGGCGTGCAGAATGGGATAAACAGGCAGAGTGGAAACAGAAGATCCCTAAAGTAAAACGCTGTATTCCGATCCCACAGGGGGAGATATAACACTCCGGACATACCTTGCAGGAAGTTCCATGCGCCGGACAGGGAGGAGGAGCGGAAGATTACAAAGCCCAGAATGACCATCAGCATAGTATAGCAACGCCGGATCCATGCCGGGCATCGTTCCATCCACTTTAACAGGAAGGATTTTTCCAGAACAAGCAGGATTCCGTAAAATAGTCCCCACGATAAAAACTGCCATCCGATCCCGTGCCACAGACCGGTCAGAGCAAAGACGACCAGAAGATTGAAGCACGTCCGCTTGATCCCTCTGCGGCTTCCGCCAAGCGGGATATAGACATAGTCCCTGAACCAGCTTCCAAGGGTCATATGCCAGCGACGCCAGAATTCGGTAATGCTCTTCGAAATGTAGGGATAATTGAAATTTTCAGGCAGATGAAATCCAAAGAGTCTTCCCATGCCGATCGCCATGTCGGAATATGCAGAAAAATCATAATAAATCTGCAATGTATAGGCGATGGCCACCATCCAGTGAAGCGCAACAGTCGAGGGCATCCCCCAGGAACTGATCGCACCGGATAGCTGGTCAGCCACTAGAACCTTCTTAAACAGTCCCAGAAGAAACCGTTTCAGACCGTCAGTGATATCGTCAAGGGTAGCCTTGCGTGAAATCAGTTCTGCAGAGATATCCTGAAACCGGACGATCGGTCCGGCGATAAGCTGAGGAAAGAAGATAATAAATGTAAAGAATGTAACCGGATTTTTTTCTGTCTTTTGTCTGTTAAGGTAAATATCAGCCAAATAGCCCACGGCCTGAAAAGTGAAGAAGCTAATGCCCACCGGCAGGGAATCCGGCTCAAAATATTTAAAGAAGAAAAGCAGCGCAATACATAGAAAGACAAAGCTGAAAAAAAGAATTCGGCAAAGCAGCTTTTTTTCGTTCAATGCATTCAGGAGCAGACCGCCGAAATAACCAGTCAGTAAAACGACCAAAAGATAAGGAAGACCGGCAGGACTTCCCAGAATGTAAAATAGAAGACTGCCCATAAGTAACCATGCATTTTTAAATCGGGTTGGAATAATATGATAGCAAAGGCTAATGATCGGAAGAAAGAAATATAAAAATGTAATGCTGGAAAATATCATGTTGTTATAGGGGCCTTTCTCTCATAATATGATAAGCAAATGATGATTCAATAAGAGGGTTCTATTATATTGTATCAATTGGGATGTACTTAATAGCTGACAAGTTCAGCGCCGCCGCAGACCTGCTGAAATGCATCGATGATTTCCTGTGAGGTTACGGTTTCGGAAAGGTCGGAGGATACCATGAACAGCAGAATGACGTCGCGATAAGATACGATCTGAAGGTCATCGGCTGCTACACAGACCCATTTTGCAGGATTAATTCCGGCCTTCATTTCATTAGCGATATTGGAAGTGGCGCTTTCATCGTTAGCGCGGACCAGCACCATGGAATATGCCTGTGAGGACATCATAGGCTCGGATACAGCAGCTTCTTTTACATTATTCAGATTGGTAAGTCCGGCGTTGTAGGACATGGTATCGGGATCGGTTACGTCCATGTTGTCGCTGTAAATAGACAGTTCAACGGGAGCTATTTCATAGATTTTATCAATAACATCCAGAAGAGCCATGTCTTCTAAGGCGTTTTCTTCCTCTGTGCCGCCGCAGCCGAACAGGCAGAATGCTGACAGGATGATTACTGCAGATAAAAGAAGAATTTTTGAAAATGTGTTGATTTTTTTCATAGTCATTACCTCCATTTGATATTGAATTTTTAATTACATTATGGGTATATTTGGCGGCGCTATTCAATTATTTATAAACTATAGCATAAATTACAGGTTTTCGTCTATGATAAAAACGGAAAAGGGCTGGTTGCCTAATTTTATGTTTGTGGTATAATGTACGCAAAAGCAATGAGCAGTGCGCGAGCGAGTGAAACCATATGCCGCAGGAAGCTTGCTTACTGGCGGCATATGGTTTCAGGAGAGAGCATAGGGCGAAGCCCGCGAGCGAGATGGAGCAAAGCGGAATCGAGCTCAGCACTGCGGATATGTCAGGAGAGAGCATAGGGCGAAGCCCGTGAATCAATGAAGCTCTGCAAAAAAGGTAACATATATGTCAAAACAGTTGAAAAAATCGCTTGTGCTACAAGGAAGTATTCTTGCGGCGGCAGGTTTGATCTCCAAGATCATTGGATTTATTTACCGTGTTCCAATGGCGAATATTATGGGGAACACCGGAAACGGTTTGTATTCCGTATCTTTTGGAATCTATAATATTGCATTGACCTTATCTTCTTACAGCATGCCGCTTGCCGTTTCGCGCTTGATGTCGGCAAGGCTTGCCAAAAAGGAATATCGTAATGCCCACAGATTGTTTGTGGCAGCGCTGGTCTTTGCCTCCATATCGGGTCTGGCTGCAGCGCTGATTCTCTTTTTCGGCGCAGATATGCTGGCGGTGCTGTATCAGAAGGAGGGACTGCAGCGGCCGTTGCGGATTCTTGCGCCGACGACCTTTACGGTTGCTATTCTTGGAACGTTCCGCGGTTATTATCAAGGACATCGGAATATGGTGCCGACCGCAGTATCGCAGGTGATTGAGCAGATCATCAATGCCATCGTCAGTGTCATGGCAGCAGGGCAGTTTGCTGCCCTTTGTACTCAGGATAGCCAAAAAGCTTCTTATGGCGCTATGGGCGGTACATTGGGTACTTTTGCGGGCGCATTGTCCGCATTGATTTTATTTCTGATTTTATTCCTGATAGATCGTAGGGACAGGCAGGAAGAACTGAAATGTGATGCGGGGCTTACCTCGGAGGAAAATAAGCTCTTATATAAAGCGATCTTTTTTACGGTGCTTCCGGTGATCTTAAGCCAATCGATCTATCAACTGGGATATACGCTGGACGATCTGATATTCAGCCATATGATGACGTTGAAAGGATGGGATGAGCTTAAGACGACAGATATTCAGGGGATCTTCAATACGCAGTATAACCAGATGATCAATCTTCCGACGGCAGTTGCAACGGCGATGGCCGCGGCATCCATGCCGTCGATCGTAGGCTCTTATACAAGGAAGGAAAGGAAAACTGTAAGGAATAAAATAGATATTGTATTAAAGACAAATATGATCATTGCTTTTCCCTCGGCGGTTGGACTGGCTGTGCTGGCGGATCCGATCATGGGTGTGCTTTTTCCAAGGCTCAATGAGTATCATAATGTGGCGGTGGGACTTTTAACAACAGGGTCGGCTGCGGTAGTGTTTTACGCATTATCTACTCTCTCCACGTCGATTTTGCAGAGCTGTGACCGTATGCGGATTCCGGTGATCCATGCGGGGATCTCTCTGGGGGTTCACGTGCTGCTGCTGGCAGCGTTGTTGTACGGGACGGAGTTAGGAGAATATGCGCTCGTTATCGGCAATGTAACGTTCCCAATGCTGGTCTGCATTTTGAACTGTCGTTACATCAGCAGGATGCTGGATTATCGGTTTGACTGGAAAAATACGTTCTTGAAGCCCGCAGCTGCGGCTGTGATCATGGGAGGGATCACTGTGCTGATCTACTCGGGATTTTATCGGCTGTGTCAAAGTATGTTATTATCCATGCTGGGGGCGATCGTGGCTGCGATGGCAGTATATCTGCTGATGTTGTATCTGCTTCAGGCATTTACCAAAGAGGAGCTGAAGGCGGTTCCGGTTGTGAAGCGGTGGATAAAATAAGATGACCGGAACATGATTGGAAGCTGTTTGGAAAAGGAAGACTGTGATATGAGAAGCATGGAATTTAAAATGGAACGGCAGGGACTGTTGAATATCGGGGATAAGGTGACGGTGACGGAGGGAGAACTACCGGGCTTTTATTATTATACGATAGATCCGTCTTTGGCAATGTCCGGGAATTATACCCTGCGGGAGCGGCTGAAAGCCAGAGAGGGAACCGTCGTGGATATTCAGGAAAATCCCCGGGGATTTTATGTGACTGTGGATTTTATCACGGAATGATCCCGGCATGCGGATGCATAGCATAAGCGGTCGCGGTGATGATATCAAAGATCAAGAAGAAAGAGAGGAAACATCATGTTAAAGAAAATTAGTACAGAAAAAGCACCTGCAGCAATCGGACCGTATTCTCAGGGGATCATAGCGGGAGATTTTTTATTTGCTTCCGGTCAGATTCCGATCAACCCGGCAACCGGCAATGTGGAGGCGGAAGGGATTGAAGCGCAGGCAAGACAGGCGATTATTAATGCGGGTGAAATTTTAAAGGAAGCCGGTATCGGTTATGAAAATGTTGTAAAGACGACATGTTTTCTGGCGGATATGGGTGACTTTGCGGCATTTAATAAGGTTTATGAAGAATTTTTCACAGAGAAGCCTGCAAGAAGCTGTGTGGCAGTCAAAGAACTTCCCAAGGGAGTGCTCTGCGAGGTGGAGGTCATCGGCTTCCTTAAATAACAAAAATAAAACATAAATATGCATTTTGTAAAATGACTCAAAACATACATAATCATTTCTTTCAATGGGCATATTAAGAATGTCAGTTTATTTATGGAAAGGTATGATGATTATGATGGATTATGTATGGGCATTTATCATAGGCGGTGGGATTTGTGCATTGGTACAGATATTGATGGAAAAGACCAAGATGATGCCGGGAAGGATCATGGTACTTTTGGTGTGTACCGGTGCGCTCTTAAGTTTTCTCGGATGGTATGAACCGTTTGTGGAATGGGCAGGCGCAGGCGCAAGTGTTCCGCTGATCGGCTTTGGACATGTGTTGATGAAAGGAATCAAGGAAGCACTTGAGTCAGATGGATTTCTGGGATTATTTACCGGCGGATTTAAGTCCGGGGCTGTGGGATGTTCCGCGGCATTGATCTTCGGTTATCTGGCAAGCTGGGTGTTTGAACCAAAGTATAAATAAGATAGGATATCCAAAAAAATCGTGAGACAGTAATGTGAGAAGAAGTTCTATTGCTCACAGCAAAGGCTGTCAGATTAAAAATCAAAGATTTTCAATCGCAAAGAACTTCAAGTCTCACATAGAAAAACGCCAAAAGCAGGCGTTTTTCGTTTGGATCTGAGCCGCAGATGACAGTCAGAACATGATCGTAAATTGTCCGGAACTGATCAGGTAGGCAGCGGCAACGATCTGAAGCGTAAGGATCGTGGGCAGACCATAAACAAAGTACCAGTGTTTGGTTTTGTGACGGAATGTGTACATTCCGATGATGGCGCCCAGACTTCCGCCAATGATGGCGATGGTGAACAAGGTATGTTCCGGAATACGCCATGCGCGGTGCTTTGCCTTCCATTTATCAATGCCCATGACTGCAAAGCCTACGACATTAATGATCAGAAGATAGACGATGATCGCTATAATGACTTTCATTGCTGAAGCTGTTTCCTTTCCTTACTTCTTATTGACTTCCTGCATCTTCATGGCGCGTACTTTGCTGGCAAGACCAAACAGGTTGATAAATCCTTCCGCGTCATGATGGTCATACAGATCGCCTGTTGTAAAAGAAGCGATACTCTCGTTGTAAAGAGAATACGGAGAAGTTGTTCCGGCTTTGATGATATTGCCCTTATAGAGTTTGAACTTTACTTCGCCCGTGACATACTGCTGTGTAGATTCGATAAATGCCTGTACGGCTTCACGAAGCGGAGTGAACCATTTACCTTCATAGACGATATCTGCCATCAGGCGTCCCATATCTTTTTTCGCTGTTGTAGTTTCACGGTCTAGGATCAGTTCTTCCAGCTGCTGGTGCGCCTCCATCAGAATCGTTCCGCCCGGCGTCTCATATACGCCTCTGGATTTCATACCGACTACGCGGTTCTCCACGATATCTACGATGCCGATGCCGTGCTTGCCGCCCAGTTTGTTTAATTCACGGATAATATCGGAAACTTTCATCTTTTTGCCGTTGACAGAAGCAGGGACACCCTTTTCAAATGTCATGGTTACATATTCCCCTTCTTCCGGTGCCTTTTCCGGCGTCACGCCAAGGACAAGAAGATGATCGTAGTTAGGCTCGTTGGCAGGATCTTCCAGTTCAAGACCTTCATGGCTGATATGCCACAGATTACGGTCGCGGCTGTAGCTGGAGTCCACAGAGAACGGAAGGTTGATGCCATGCGCGCGGCAGTATTCGATCTCAGATTCACGGGAATCAAACTGCCATTTTTCATTACGCCATGCGGCAATGATCTTAATGTCGGGAGCAAGCGCTTTGATGCCAAGCTCAAAACGGATCTGGTCATTGCCTTTTCCTGTTGCGCCGTGGCAGATGGCGGTTGCGTTTTCTTTTCTTGCAATCTCCACCAGTTTCTTTGCAATCAGGGGACGCGCCATGGATGTACCCAGCAGGTACTTGTTCTCATAGATTGCATTGGCCTGAACACAGGGAACGACATATTCATCACAGAATTCATCCGTTACGTCAAGGATATAAAGCTTTTCAGCACCACAGGATTTAGCACGTTCCTCTAGTCCGTCAAGTTCCTCTGCCTGTCCGCAGTCGATGCAGACACAGACAACTTCGTAATCAAAATTTTCCTTCAGCCAGGGAATGATCGCTGTGGTATCAAGTCCGCCGGAATAAGCCAAAATTACTTTCTCTTTCATTTTTCATACCTCACTTTTTTATTTAGGTCTGACACCTTATAGCCAGACTTTATTATGTTATTATGTAATGACAAGGAATACTATACAACATTTGCGGATAGATTGCAATTGGAAAGATACAGAGGCTTGGCAGTTACATTATTTTAATGTTTCTAATTTTCATAACTTACATTTCTGATTTTAAAAATCAATAGATTAAAAAC
>JAIDPF010000068.1 GCA_029062895.1 Lachnospiraceae bacterium | reverse complement strand
GGGGATCTTCAGATCCTTCAGCTCCACCAGATTGCTGTCCAGCCATTCACCATAGGGCTGCTTCGTAGTGTAGATCTCCTTCACTTCCTCATCATATAATATCCTTCCCTCTACGGTATCCACCAGAAGCATTTTACCAGGGTGAAGACGTTCCTTTAAAACAACATCTTCCTCCTGAACTTCTAATGCGCCTACCTCAGAGGACAGGATCACATCCCCATTTTTCATAACATAATATCTTGACGGACGAAGACCGTTACGGTCCAATACGGCGCCGCAGAGATCCCCGTCGGAAAATACGATCGAGGCAGGTCCGTCCCACGGCTCCATCATCGTGGCATAGTACTGATAAAAGTCCCGTTCATCCTGCGCCAGCGTCAGGTTATTGCTCCATGGCTCCGGGATAGTGATCATCACTGCCAGCGGAAGTTCCATACCACTCATCACGAGAAATTCCAACGTATTGTCCAGCATCGCAGAGTCTGAACCTCTGGTATCCACTACCGGCAGCACCTTATGTAATTCACCTTTCAAGTGGGAAGACTCCATCGTCTCTTCTCTGGCAAGCATCTTATCCGCATTACCACGGATCGTATTGATCTCTCCATTATGGACGATAAACCGGTTCGGATGAGCCCGCTCCCAACTTGGATTCGTATTCGTACTGAATCTTGAATGCACCATAGCGATGGCAGACACATAATTCTCATCCTGAAGGTCAGCAAAAAAGGTACGAAGCTGCCCCACCAGAAACATTCCCTTATAAACAATGGTCCTGCTGGACATGGATACCACATAGGTATTGTCGTTACTTTGCTCAAATTCACGGCGGGCAATATACAGCTTACGGTCAAATTCCAGCCCTTTCTCAACATTATCCGGCTTTTTGATAAATGCCTGCACGATATTGGGCATACATTCCCTTGCCTTATTGCCAAGGACATCCGGCGCGATCGGCACCTGACGGTATCCTAACAGCTCCAGCCCCTCCTTCTGCACGATGATCTCAAACATTTTCTTCGCCTGATTGCATTTTAATTCATTCTGCGGAAAGAACATCTGCGCAATGCCGTACTCCCGCTCCTTACCGATATTGATCCCAAGCTTCTTACATTCCTTCTGGAAAAATTTATGGGAGATCTGCAATAAGATACCAACCCCATCGCCGGTCTTTCCTTCCGCATCCTTTCCGGCGCGGTGCTCTAAGTTTTCAACAATATGCAGCGCATTTTCAACCGTCTGGTGTGATTTCACACCTTTACTGTTGATGACGGCGCCGATACCACAGTTGTCATGCTCAAACTGCTGTCGGTACAGTCCCTGATATTCTTTAACTCCGTTCTTCATCATTTATCTCTCCTCCTATTTCCAAATGCTTTTTCACCGCCGCTTCGATCAATCCCCGAAATAACGGATGCGCCCTGTTCGGTCTGGATTTCAGTTCCGGATGCCCCTGCGTCCCGATAAAATATGGATGATCCGGAAGTTCCATCATCTCTACGATACGACCGTCCGGCGACTGTCCGGACAGACACATTCCACAATCTGTCAGAATATCCCGATAATCGTTATTCACTTCATAGCGGTGACGGTGGCGTTCACTGATCTCCTTTGTGGCATATAACCTTTCCGCCATAGATCCTTCCGTTAAAATACAGGGATATGCCCCTAAACGAAGCGTTCCGCCCAGATCGACGACCCCATTCTGTTCCGGCATCAGCGCAATCACCGGATATGGCGTATCCGGATCCAGTTCTATGCTGTTGGCTCCCTCCAACCCTGCGACATTTCTGGCGTATTCCACAATCGCCATCTGCATACCCAGACAGATTCCCAAAAAAGGGATCCCTTGTTCTCTGGCATATCGGATCGTCTCGATCTTTCCTTCTGTCCCTCTTGTTCCAAATCCCCCCGGAACTAAGATGCCATCCGTTCCGGATAACAATTTCTCAGCTCCCTCTTTTTCTACTTCCTCCGAATCCACCCAGCGCAGCTTAACATTGGTCCGCGTTTCAATCCCGCCATGCTTCAGCGCCTCTACCACGCTAAGATATGCGTCATGAAGCTGAGTATATTTCCCAACAATGGATATTTCTACTTCATACTTTGGGTTACGCAGATTGTACAGCATGTTTTTCCATTCTGTCAAATCCGGCTCCGGACAGGACAGCGCCAGAGATTCACATACCACCTGTGCAAATCTTTCCTTTTCCATCGCCACCGGCGCTTCATACAGATATTCTACGTCCAGATTTTGGAGCACATGATCCACCGGAACATTACAGAACAGCGCGATCTTAGCTTTCAACTCATCCGGAAGCGAATATTCGCTCCTGCATACGATCACATCCGGCCACAGTCCCATACTCTGCAACTCCTTAACGCTTTGCTGGGTCGGTTTGGTCTTTAATTCACCGGAAGCCTTCAAATAAGGAATCAGTGTAACATGGATCAAAATAGCATTTTCATGCCCCACCTCATGCTGGAACTGACGGATTGCCTCCAAAAAGGGCTGACTCTCAATATCTCCCACCGTTCCGCCGACTTCAATGATGGCAATACTGTGATCCTCCTCGCCCTTTGCCTGATAGAACCTGCTCTTGATCTCATTCGTAATATGCGGAATCACCTGCACGGTTCCCCCGCCATAATCTCCATGCCGTTCCTTCTGAAGCACCGACCAGTAGATCTTCCCGGTGGTTACATTGGAGTTTTGATCCAGACTTTCATCAATAAACCGTTCATAATGTCCAAGATCCAGATCTGTCTCCGTCCCATCATCTGTCACAAAGACCTCTCCATGCTGGATCGGATTCATGGTTCCGGGATCCATATTTATGTAAGGGTCAAATTTCTGCATCGTCACCCGATAGCCCCTTGCTTTTAAAAGCCGTCCCAAGGACGCTGCCGTAATCCCTTTTCCCAGACCGGAAACAACGCCGCCGGTCACAAATACATACTTTACAGCCATACTAATCCTCCATGTCAGAGCAGCTTGCTGCCATGACACGCGATGAGAAATCCGCGCAGGCGGTTTCTCATCTGCGATCAAAGCAATTTGAGGCTCTGACTCAAATTGCTGATTGAAAAATAAGCTATCGAGCTTATTTTTCAATCTAGCCTCCATTTTCAGACACCGCAGAAACTGTGCAGTTCCTTATCAAATCATCAAAAAAGGCGTCAGAAACCCTCTGGTTTCTAACGCCTTTGTCAGAATATCTTTGTTTATTATCGCTTATTTTGCTTTATTTGTCAACTTTTTTATTTATAAATCATCTTCTCATCCTTCACTTTTCCTGTACTGCATTTTATGAACCCGTACCGCTGTACTTCATCGCCCCAAACATCCAGAGTTTGTAACTCAACCAGAAAAACAGGCATCCAAACAGCGGCGAAAGCCACGACAGCAGCGGCGCCTCACCGGGACGAAGGATCACTAGGCTCGGATAATACGCAATAAACGCAACAGGTATGATAAACGTAAAAATAAACTTAAACAGCGGACTAAAAATGGTGATGGGATATCTCGCAAAATCCTTGCACCGCATCGACAAATCCAAAACATAAAAGGAATTGTTAATCCAAAAACAGGTAGCGGCAGCCGCATTCTGCACTGCTATCATAACAAGGGACGCAGTGATCAGAAATACCACCGTTTTTATGATCATCATCGGCGTACAGGCAAGCCCGATCTTCCCCCATGCATAGACCAACGTACCCACTCCGAACATAAGCTGCCCTAATCCCTTGATATCAAACACCTCGGACTGAAAGTAAAAGAACAGATTGATGGGCCGGAAACAGTATTTAATAAAATCCCCGGAATAGACATACTGTCTAAGGCTCCAGTTATTGTCAAAAAGACACTGCACGGGAGTCAGGGACACAAGGGAGAACCCATACAAATACAGCATCTCATAATAACCCCAGCCGTTAATGGACGGAAAATTTTGGAACAGAATCCAGAAACTGACAAATCCCGCAATATTAGTAAAAATCATGCCGACGGTAGAGATAATAAAATCCGCCCGGTAACTCATTTTACTCTTCAGATCCTGAATAAGAATTTTGCGATATATACGAAGATAAAATCCTAGATTCCTTTTTTTCATACTAATAACCATGCCTTTCCGTAACCTGCGAATTTGTGCCACAGGCACAAATTTGCGTGTGAGACTTAGAACTTCTCTGCGAAGCAGCCATTGCTGCGAGCAGTTAGAAGTTCTTCTCACACTATCCTCCATTCACCGTAATTCTCCGTAAAGACAGCTTCCAAAACAAGCTGCTGCATGCCAGAAGCGCCATGCACCAGAAAAGCTGGATGCCCAAAGCTTCAAAGACCTCCTCCGTCCCTGTGCCGCCGCCCAGAAGAATCATCAGCGGCGTATTGTAGATGGACTGGAAGGGCAGATAGCCTGCCACTGTCTTAAACGGTTCCGGAAAAAAGGCAAGCGGAATCGTTGCCCCCGAAAGGAGCAGAACAATCACCTGCTTCATAATGTTAATTCCCCAGATCGACTCTGTATAAAGGCAGATCGTACCCACGATAAAATCTATGCTGTAGTTGATAATGACAGCCATGACAACAGCGATCACAAAGTAAAACAGTGAGATTCCTATCGGGATCGCTCCCCCTGTCACAATGTAAACAACAAGAAAGGTGGGCAGAAATACGGCAAAAAAATTCACAACAAAGGAGCCCGAAAACGACCAGAACAAATAGCTTCTGTACCGCATGGGTTTTAACAAATCCAGTACGATCTTCCCTGACTGTATGTTTCTTCCCATATCCCATACCGTATACATCTCCATAAAATTAAATAACGCCGTGGCAAGAACAAGATAGATCAGGGTATCCGAGAACGTCATGCCGTTCACCACATCCGTTCCTGCGGAAGCATAGATCGCTTTCCAAAGGAAATATACAACCGTCAGATACAAAAGATTTCCCAGCACCAGAACGAACAGGGAAGCGCGGAACTGGATGGACTCTATGATTCCTGCCCTTGTAAGGGTCAAGTACTTTTTCAGATTCATTTTAATAACCATGCCTTTCCGTAACCTGCGATTTGGACCGCAGGCACAAATTCGCGTGTGAGACTTAGAACTTCTTCGCGAAGCAGCCTTTGCTGCGAGCGATTAGAAGTTCTTCTCACAATTCCTCCTCATAAATCTTTTTGATAACCTCCTCCGTGGAAATTTCATTCAGCTTCATGTCACGGATGACACGATTCCTCTGAATCGCTTCCAATACTTCCATGACCCTTACCTTTTCCTCGTTTACAAGTACCGAAACCCATTCTTCTTCCGCTGTCACCGCCGCATGATATGGAGCGAGTTCCTCTTTAAGCTGTTTGGCCTGTTCTGCAATATCGCCGTCAAAACGCAGCTGCAACGTCCGATATGCGCCAAAAAATCCCTTCAGATGCTTAATATCATTGTCGTACAGCATTTTTCCCTTATCAATAATAATGATGCGCTGACACAGCGCATCCACATCTCCCATATCATGGGTGGTAAGAATGACTGTAGTCTTTTTCTCACGGTTCAACGCCTGAATCAGTGTTCGGATCCTGCCCTTCATCGACACATCCAGTCCGATGGTGGGCTCATCCAGAAATACAATTTTAGGATTATGTAAAAACGCTGCAAGGATATCACTTAACGTCCTCTGCCCCAGCGACATCTGCCGCACCGGTTTATGAAGCAGTTCTTCAAAATCCACAAGGGATCGATACAGGCTGAGCATTTCCTCATAATCTCCATCGTTGATCTGATATATATCCTTCAATATACGGAAAGATTCCACCAGCGGCAAAGCCCACCAAAGCTGGGAACGCTGTCCGAATACCACACCGATCTCCTGTGCATTGCGAGTTCTGTTCTTATACGGAACATTGCCGTTGACAAGAATTTCTCCCTCCGTCGGTTCCAAAACTCCCGTCATCATTTTGATTGTAGTGGATTTACCTGCGCCGTTTGGTCCAAGATACCCCACGATCTCCCCCTGCCCGATACTTAACGAAATATCATCTACCGCGCGCACGATCTTGTAATCCCTCGAAAACAAATCTTTCAGACTTCCTTTTAAACCTTCCCTGCGGTTTAAAACCTTAAATTCCTTTGAAACATGATTAATCTCAATGATTTTCTTCATAACATTCCTCATTCTGCAGAGTCCATAAATATCCATTTTCAGCGGATCACTGCTAATTTCACCATTATAATCCACTATCAGATGCTTTGCAATAAATAATAAATATGGTAGACTAAAATCATAAATCAGAATTATAGTATGATGGCATAAGGTGGAATACAGATGCAAGTGATAGAGTATTTTAGCTGTGACAGACCAGAGTATTGGCTGTCCCAAATAGGTAAAAGTGATTGGGAAGCAGGGAAATTTTTACATGAATTATTAAGCAAAAAAATTCTCAGTGATATTGTGGGCGAACATCCCAAAGTACTGATGCTTACAAACGGAGATGAGCTTATTTCGTTTTGTACGTATTCAGAAAAAGATGATATTCAGCCAACACTATTGACCCCATGGATGGGATTTGTATATACCTTTCCTCAATATAGAGGTCATCGATATGTCGGAAAATTGTTTCAGGAAATTGAGAAAATAGCCAAAGCTGAGAACGTACATGATATTTTTATTTCAACAAACCATACGGGATTATATGAAAAGTATGGTTGTGAATTTTATCAGATGATGAATGATGTGAACGATGAACCTTCCAGAGTTTATAGGAAACATATAGATAATGACAATTAAATAATTGGCATTTTCTGGTCCATTATCTATTGTAGATAACGGACCAGTTTAGAGATTTATCAGCGTTCTTCTATCTGCATGGGATACTGACTGTCAAAACACGCTTTGCACAGTTTCAGTCCCTCCGTCATGGAGGAAAGGTCTTCAATCCTCATATAGCCTAAAGAATCCGCGCCAATCAATTTTCTGATCTCTTCCGTAGAATGGGAGGATGCGATCAGCTGACGGTTGGAGGGCACATCGGTTCCAAAATAACAGGGATACAGAAATGGCGGTGAACAGATCCTTACATGCACTTTCCCCACGCCCGCCTGTTTCAGCAGCCGGATCAGATTGGCAATCGTTGTTCCCCGGACAATAGAATCATCTACCAGCACGATATCCTTTCCCTTTACGGCAGATTCCAGAACACTCAGCTTGATCCTGACGCCGTTCTCCCGTTCTTTCTGGGTCGGCTTGATAAAAGTCCTGCCCACATAGCTGTTTTTATAAAAGACCTGTCCAAACGCAATACCGGATTCTTTGGCATACCCTTGCGCTGCCGCCACACCGGAATCAGGAACCCCGGCGACCAGATCCGCCTGCACCGGATAGGCCTTTGCCAGCGCCGCGCCGCCTTTTAATCTTGCTTCATAAACAGAAATTCCATCCAGTTTGCTGTCCAATCTTGCAAGATAGATATACTCAAAGATACAGTGCGCCTGTTTTTCCTGACAAAGCTCTGTATTGGAACTTAATCCTTCTCTGGTAATGGATACGATTTCCCCCGGCATCACATCCCGGATAAATTTTGCGCCCACCGCAGACAGCGCGCAGCTTTCTGAAGCCAGGATGTATGAATCCTGTAATTGCCCAATACAAAGGGGTTTTAATCCCAATGGATCCCTGACTCCGATCAGTTTTCTGGGGCTTGCAATCACCAAGGCATACGCGCCTTTCAATCTTCTGGCCGTCTTCATGATCGCCTCCTCTACGCTTGCACTGCCCACCCGCTCCCTTGCGATATAATAAGCGATGGTCTCCGAATCCGTCGTCGTCTGGAAGATCGCGCCGCTGTAGGCAAGCTCTTCGCGAAGTTTTTCTGTATTGACCAGATTGCCATTGTGCGCCAATGCCAGCGTCCCCTTGATATAGTTCAGCACCAGCGGCTGCGCATTATTCAATGTCGTCTCCCCAGTGGTGGAATAACGGACATGACCGACGCCAAGATTCCCTTTCATTCCTGCCAGAATATTCTCCTTAAACACATCACTGACCAAGCCCATTCCTTTGTGCAGTTCCATATTGCCCTTCGGTCCGCTGGTATCCGATACTGCGATTCCGCAAGACTCCTGTCCCCTGTGCTGTAATGCGCATAATCCATAATAAATCGTTGACGCCACATCCCCACCATGCGGATGAAAAATGCCAAATACGCCGCAGGCTTCCTTAAGCTTATCATCTTTCTTTATCATACCGCTTACCTCTTTCATAAGTAATCAAATGGAAAAGACCAGCATCCAGCCTCTTGGACTGATTGCTGGTCTGCATCCACCGAAGATTCTAAGGAAGCGCCGATTTGATCAACGCTTCCCCAGAAAGTTTATTAGAAGAACAACAAGTGATCGTAGGTCGGATACGGAAGGTACTCGTCAGGGATCAGCGCTTCCGCTGTGTTAGCGATCGCCGCCAGTTCATTCATCTTTGCAAGCACCTCGTCATGATATGTTTCCGCAGTCTTCTGCATATCTCCTGCAGCATCCGCTTTCTCCGTCAGTTCTTTCAATGATGCCACACCGTCTGTCAGCTCGTTATAAGCATCTGTCAGCTGCTGTACCAACGCCTCCTCTGCTGCCGTAGAAATACTGCTCATAAATGCCTTTTTCGCAGATGCGTTGGATGCAATCACACCTGTATATTCACTAATGGAAGGAAGCAGATCTTTGGTCAGCATCTCCTCCATGGTACGCGCTTCGATTGCCAGCGTCTTAACGTAATTCTCCAGCTTGATCTCATATCTGGAGGTCAGCTCTTCCTTTGAAAATACCTGATGTTTTGTAAACAACTCCACATTTTTCTCCACGATCAGCTGTGGCAAACATGCAGGCGTAGATACAAAGTTGTACAGTCCACGCTCCTGCGTTGCTTCCTTGATCCATTCATCTGTATATCCATTGCCGTTAAATACAACTTTCTTATGCTTCTTGATGGCGCGTTTGATCAGCTCGTGCACCGCATGCTCCATCTCTTCAGGCTTTGTTCCTTCCAACTCCTGATAGAACTGGTCAAGCGCCTCTGCGACAGCCGTATTCAGCACCACGTTGGGATCTGATACGGATGCGGACGATCCCAGCATACGAAACTCAAATTTATTACCGGTAAATGCAAATGGCGAGGTCCTGTTACGATCCGTATTGTCCTTAAAGAAATGAGGCAGCACGTGCGCGCCGATGTCCATCTGCACTTTTTCATGATTCGGAAAATATGTATCATTTTCGATGGATTCCAGTACTCCGGTCAGCTCTTCTCCTAAAAAGATCGATACAATCGCAGGCGGCGCTTCATTTGCTCCCAGACGATGATCATTGCCCGCGCCGGAAGCTGCTACTCTCATCAGGTCAGCATAATCATCGACTGCCTTGATGACTGCCATTAAAAATACAAGGAACTGGATATTCTGTGCCGGAGTAGAACCCGGATCCAGCAGATTCACTCCATCGCTTGTAATCATGGACCAGTTATTATGCTTGCCGCTTCCGTTAATGCCTACAAAAGGTTTCTCATGCAGCAGGCAGACCATGTTATGTTTTTCAGCCACCTTTTTCATAATTTCCATTGTCAGCTGGTTATGATCAACAGCCACATTGGAGGTGTCAAATACCGGTGCCAGCTCATGCTGTGCGGGCGCTACCTCATTATGCTTCGTCTTAGCAGGGATACCCAGCTTCCAAAGCTCGATATCCAGATCATGCATATAGTCCGTCACTCTGGGTTTCAATGCCCCAAAATAATGATCCTCCATCTCCTGTCCCTTTGGAGACGGCGCGCCGAATAACGTCCTTCCGCAGAATACCAGATCCTTACGCATCTGATACATCGCTTTATCTACCAAAAAGTATTCCTGCTCCGGACCAACTGTTGTAGAAACTCTGGTAACCATCTCATTGCCCAACAACTTTAACATCTTGACGGCAGAATTGCTGAGAGCTTCCATGGAGCGCAGCAGCGGCGTCTTTTTATCCAACGCCTGCCCACCATAAGAGCAAAACGCCGTCGGGATATATAATGTACCGTCCTTGATAAATGCCGGAGATGTGGGATCCCATGCAGTATATCCTCTTGCTTCAAAAGTTGCCCGAAGACCTCCTGATGGGAAACTGGATGCATCCGGCTCGCCCTTTACCAGCTCCTTTCCGGAAAAGTCCATGATAACTTCTCCCTCTCCAACCGGAATGATAAAGCTGTCATGCTTCTCCGCCGTAAATCCTGTCATCGGCTGGAACCAATGGGTAAAATGGGTAGCGCCATTCTCCACTGCCCACTCCTTCATCGCTACTGCAACGGAATTTGCAACATCAAGTTCCAGATGAGTACCATTCTCAATGGTTTTCCGAAGCGCCTTATACATATCCTTCGGAAGCTTATTCCGCATCACTTTATCATTAAAAACCAAACTGCCATATAAACTGGGAATTTCCTGTGTCATAACTTTTCTCCTCTCCATTATGAAATCAACCTTTTTTCAAAAGCATTCCTTCAGGCGGGTGCGCATCCCGTCTGAAGGTCTTCCGGCAGATATCCTGGCTATAGGGGGTCCAGATTCTTCCTGCCAAAAAGAAAAAGACGCCTTGAACAATGTTCAAAGCGCCTTTGCTTTATGTTATGAATTATACCGCATATTTTTCATTTGTCAATAACATTTTTAAATTTTTTTATTCCACATCCTGCAGCGCCGCAAATCCTTCCTCTCCGGTACGGACCTTTACTACCTGATCAACATTATATACGAAGATCTTGCCGTCGCCGATATGACCGGTATAAAGGGTCTTTTTCGCCGTTTCAATGACATCCGCTACAGGGATCTTGCTGACTACTACTTCAATCTTAACCTTCGGAAGCAGGGTAGCATCCATCTCGACGCCTCGGTACTTCTCACCGGCACCCTTCTGGATACCGCAGCCCATTACCTGCGTCATGGTCATACCGGTTACTCCAAGGTCATTCATAGCCTTTCTAAGCTTCTCGTACCTTGACAGCTTTGTCACAATAACAACCTTGTAAATACCGCTTGTAGAAGCCACCGGCGCAGCAGCCACCTTGACCGCCGCATTCTTCTGCGTTTCGGAAGCCTTGTCATATTCCGCAACTCCCAGATCGGTATTCTCATTTTCATCCATCATCATCGTATTGGAAATATCCATAATACTAAATCCTGCATATGCGGAAGGAAGTCCATGTTCTGTCGCGTCCAGACCGATGATCTCTTCCTCTTCTGTCACACGAAGCCCTACTACTGCTTTGATGACATAAAATGCGATTGTAATCGTTACTGCCGTCCACGCCGCCACTGACACCAAACCGATCAGCTGGAGCCCCAGCAGCTTGAAGCCACCGCCGTAGAATAATCCTGTTCCCGCGATCTGGTTCGCACCGTAATTCACACCGTCTCCAAATCCTCTTGCATATGCCGGAGCCGTATCTGTTGCAAAGAGACCGACAGCGATTGTACCCCAGATACCGTTTAAGCAATGTACCGCAACTGCACCCACTGGATCATCAATATGCAACACGTTATCCAGAAACCATACGCCAAATACCACCAAAAGTCCTGCCACCGCACCGATGACGATGGCGCCGAATGCATCTGTTACATCACATGAAGCCGTAATCGCCACCAGACCTGCCAGTGACGCGTTCAGACACATAGACACATCAGGCTTGCCATATTTGATCCAGGTAAATATCATACAGACTAAAGTTGCAATCGCCGGAGCGATCGTAGTCGTTACAAAGATGGAAGCAAGCTCATCTATGGTAGTTGCCGCCGCGCCGTTAAACCCATACCAGCCGAACCAGAGGATAAATACACCCAGCGCACCAATCGGAAGATTGTGACCCGGAAATGCATTGACCTTAGTCACCTTACCGTCCTTATCCCTTACAAACTTACCGATACGGGGACCTAAAATCTTTGCCCCGATCAAGGCGGAGATTCCGCCCACCATGTGGATCGCCGTAGAACCTGCGAAATCATGAAATCCCATCTGTGCAAGCCAGCCGCCGCCCCAGATCCAGTGCGCTTCAATCGGATAAATCAGGGCTGAGATCACTGCCGAATAAATACAGTAAGATAAAAATTTTGTCCTCTCAGCCATCGCGCCGGATACGATCGTTGCTGTCGTAGCACAGAATACAAGATTAAATACAAAGTTAGACCAGTCAAAGTTCTCATACGTCGTAAAGATATCGAATCCCGGCTTTCCGATCAGCCCCATCACATCTTCTCCAAGTAAAAGACCAAAGCCGATCAGGATAAATACCACTGTACCGATACAGAAATCCATCAGGTTCTTCATCAGGATATTACCGGAGTTCTTCGCTCTTGTAAATCCCGCCTCCACCATGGCAAATCCTGCCTGCATCCAGAACACCAGCGCAGCGCCGATCAAAAACCAGACGCCGAATACCAGCCCGGACATTTCTTCCATCATCGTTGAAATTTCTTCCATAACTAATTCCTCCCTTCATCCAATGGCAAAAAAATAAGCGATACTTAAGACTACATTCCGGCGTTCTGGTCTCTTAACGCCATCCTGCTCTGCCCCTTCGCATCGCTGTTCCAAAAATAAAAGGCACTTTGGAAAATTCCAAAGCGCCTTTGCCTTTACAAGAGTCAGTCTATCACCTTACTTTCTTTTTGTCAAGAAAAATTAAGTACATAATTTACTCGATGCTATATTTTCTTTCAAGAAAGTACCCATCAAATAAGATAGTACTTGTATTTTTTCTATTGACTGTTACAATTGATATAAGGGCTCAAGCTCTGTCAATCTTATAAAGAAACGAGGTAATCATTAATGAGAAAGAAACTCGACATTACAGAAGGGATCTTCCCGATGCCTGTTTTAATGGTGGCGACTTACAACGAAGATGGCAGCGTTAATGTGATGAATGCGGCATGGGGTACTATGCAGGAAAGAGGCAATGTGGCTCTCAATTTGACAGAATCACATAAAACAGTAAAAAATATCAAAGCAACCGGTGCATTTACGGTAAGCATTGCTGATGCAGCCCATGTAGTGGAAGCAGATTACTTTGGCGTTGTATCAGGTAACAGTGTTTCCAATAAGTTTGAAAACAGTGGACTTACCGCAAGCAAAGCTGAAATGGTGAATGCACCAGTGATTAACGAATTTCCGCTTTGCTTAGAGTGTGAATTTATCGAATACCAAAGCGAAGGGTACGGTTGTGGTGTGATTGGTAAAGTAGTAAATGTTACAGCAGATGAAAGCGTTATGGTTGATGACAAAATTGATATGACTTTGGTAAACGCTATCGCATTTGATCCATATACACATGGATACTATAAGGTAACAGAAAGAGTAGGCGAAGCGTTCAAAGACGGTCTTCAGCTCAAAAAATAAAGAGCTCACTTTTGCATTTTAACTTTTAAGTAAGTATAATAAACTCATTACATATGATATAAAGAATAAGAATATGATATCAAAAAATATTCAAGAAAGGTATAATCTCCTATGGAAACCTTAAAAAAATTTTTCCCTCTTTCCTTTCAAACAAAAGATATGGCGCAGCTCATTATTAGTTGTTTGATTTACCTTTTAGTAGGCGCTGTTCTGGGATTTTTGATCAGCATTTTAGCCAGAATCCCTATTCTTGGTCTCATTTTTACGCTGATTTCCGCCCTTTTGGAAATCTATATCTTTGCGGGACTTGTTATATTATTTCTATATTATTTTAAAATACTTAAATAGGGGGCTTCTATCCTATTCATAGTATCGCAAAGGAAGAAAATATTTTTTGCGAAAATAACAAAATAACCCTATCATTGATAGGGTTATTTTTGTACCAAATTTTTTATGTTTTTTTCCATAAATATACTGCCTCAGATTCGTATCTTTTTTAGAGGTACAGCGATCAGTCATAAACAATATATGCTGATGCCAGCCCGGAAAGGAGTGCTCTATTATGAAAGGAAAAGCAAAATGCAAAGCATTGAAAGAAATCCGCAGGCAGATTGCGGAGACAAATGATATTCCCTACGCCGTGTCCCAATGTACATACCAGGGGAACTGCAAAGGAACCTGCCCGAAATGTGAGGCGGAACTAAAATATCTGGCAAGGGAACTTGCCCTCCGGCAAAGTCTTGGCAAAGCGGTTGCCGTCACCGGCATTTCTGTGGGCGTCTGCGCGTCTCTTACAGCTTGCACGCCGGACGACCTACTAAAATATATCCCCGGATATGAATATGAAGAAGCAACCACCGGTGCAGCGCCTATGCCTGTAACGACGACAACGCTGCCACCAGACACGGAGGGGGCGGTAGAAATGGTAGAACCGGAAGATGAAACATCCGACCCCGAAACGCCGGAATCTCCGGAAAATGTACCAACAGACGAAATAAACCAGAAACCTTCCCCTGAAACGCCTCAGGAGGAAATAGATGACGGTCTGATAGAGATAGATGGAGATATCGAACTGATAGAAGGAGGTATTCCACTAGCTCCTGAAAATGATTACGATAGTTACACTACAGGAGAAATCTATATCGAGGAAGACAACTAGCGTACCGGCACGTTGTAAACCGGTGAAAAATTTGTTGATATATATAAAAAAAAGTGCTAGACTGAAATGGATCATTTTTTCTATATTATTGTAAAAATAAAAAATTTGAAAAATGGAGACAGGACAGATGCACAGCTACAAATTTTTACTTGACTTGGCAATTATATTATTATGTACCAAATTATTAGGT
>JAIDPF010000067.1 GCA_029062895.1 Lachnospiraceae bacterium | reverse complement strand
GCGACCTCCGAGATCTACACCTATTTAGTCGTCGGCAGCGTCAGATGTGTATTTGAGACAGTTTATGATTAGTGTACCAGATTATTCTCAAATTGGAAATGATCCGAGTAGTATTCCAAATTATTTTAATTTGGAGCACATCAACTATTTTTCAGAAAAAACACTGGATTATTTATTGGCCTTAAATGGATTGGAACGTATTGCGCAGATGCGGGCAGGAGTTGACCTGACTCAGGTATACCGTAAAACCGAGAAGGTAAAATTTCCAGATAAAGATACTGCTACTGAACAGGCAATCTGTTCATACTTTGAAAAACAAAATGAACGCGAAATGCAGACAAAAGAATTGATAAAGGAATTAAAAATACAAGGAGAAGAATTAGTAATCTGGGGAACGGGTTCTTATGTCATGAGTTTACTCGCCACAACTGATCTATTGCAATGTAAGATAAAAGCATTTGTAGATAATAATAAAATACAGCAAGGCAGAAAAATATATAATTGTACAGTATATCCTCCGGCATATTTAAAAGATAAAGAATATACAGTTTTAATTTGCTCTGTGTTAAACGGCAATGTAATTAAAAAACAACTGGAAGCAATGAATACAAAAAACAACATTATAGTATTATAGCACAAGAAAGGAAATCTTTTCTCCCTTAAGGAAAGAATGTGCTGCTGCCAAGCACAATCCCTGTAACCTGAAAGAAAAGATTTCCATAATTTATTTTACATCATATTTGCTAAAATTGAAAGGATAAATATATAACTTTATTTACAAAAATTAAAATTTCCCTTTGTTAAACAGAATAGTTCCTTTATCACGAATTATCTGTTCGTCATTTATACGTTATAAAAATACGTTCACCATTTTCAACACGAACTGTAAAATAGTATTGGAGGTGAACTGCCAATGGAAAAACTTGATCTTTCTTATATAGGCATGCGCATCAAAAAAGCCCGTCAAGATGCCAAAATGACACAGGAAGAGCTTGGCGAACGGATCGGGAAAACATCCCGTTATATTCAGGCAATTGAAAATGAAAACAAGGGGTTTAGTCTGGATACTTTGATTCGAATCGTCAGAGCGCTCAATCTATCGACCGATGCCATCATTTATCCGGAACCTGATATAGATAGTGAAGCAGATCAGTGGCTCCGCATGTTCCGCCTTCTAAGCCATCGGGACCAGCAAATTCTGCTTGCGGCAGCGAAAGCTATGTTAAAGGAGTCATCATAATGTGACAATATCAATGCCTATAGGAAATATGATGGTACTATAGAAAAAAGATGCCTGCAATGTTGTCATTTATCGGGTGTTATTTTTGATATTTTAATCATTTTCTAACGCATTAATTCGCAATCGAACTAATGCGTTTTTAATACTCTTCTTCCTCTTCCGCAAAATTCAACCGCTTCTCTTCTACGACGATCGGTCGATGGATCACTCTGGTATTGATATTTAGAATATATTCTCCCAAAAATCCAATAAAGAAAAGCTGTACGGAACCAATCAAGAAAATTCCAATGACCAATGGAGCCATACCTGCCTGAAATGTATACCAATGAAGCAGTTTATAAATCAAATATCCAATCGCAACCAATAAGCTCATTCCGCCCAAAAAGAAACCCATAAATGTTGCAAGTCTTAATCCCACCTTCGTATAAGAAGTGAAACTTAACATAGCAGCATCATAAAGGGTGTAAAAATTGTTATGTGTCTTTCCTGCTTGCCTTTTCGGCTGTTCGTATTCAATCTGTATCATGTTAAATCCGGCACCATACTCTGCCACAATCCCACGGATAAACGGAATTGGGTCATCCAACTGTTTCAGCAGAGAGATAAACGTCTTATCATACAATCCAAATCCTGTAAAATGCTCAATAAATTTGACGTCTGACATACTTTTGATAATCTTGTAATAAACAGTACGTAAAAAATATATAAATGCATTTTCCTTACTGGAGGATTTAATTCCACTGACGATTCGGTGTCCTTTTTCCCACTCTTCTACAAATTTCGGAATCATCTCCAATGGATCCTGAAAATCACAGCAAACCGTAATCGTACAGTCTCCGGTTGTCTGACACATCCCATAAAACGGAGAGTTAAACTGACCAAAGTTAGTAACATTAAAGATTGCTTTAATCTTTTTATCTTTGGAACAGATCTGTTCCAGATGATCCTTCGTTCCATCTGTAGAACAGTTATCTATAAATAATATCTCATAGTCATACTTTGACAGTTGTTTCTGCATCACATCTGTCAACGCCCTTGCCATAAGATCCACATTTTCCACTTCATTGTAGCAGGGTACCATAATGCTGATCTTTTTCATATAATCTGACTACGATCCGGCGATCGTATCCTTCCTTTTCCTCATATTAATCTCCATTCCACTATAGTATATACCATCTAACCAGCTAATGTAAAGTCTGGGGTAATAAACAAGGGAATGAATTCCCAAAATTAGAATCCATTCCCTCATAAATGACCTATTCCTTTAAAAATCGATCTATTTTACTCATATCTTATTTAAGCTTTTCCAACAGATCCGAACAGTTCCATTTTTTCCTTTACTTTAGCTTTGATTGCTTCTGCGCCGGGTGCAAGCAGCTTACGAGGGTCAAATCCCTTACCCTGCTGATCCTTGCCTTCTTCGATATACTTACGTGTAGCTTCCGCAAATACAAGCTGGCACTCTGTATTAACATTGATCTTAGCTACGCCAAGAGAGATCGCTTTTTTGATCATGTCATCAGGAATACCTGTACCGCCGTGAAGTACCAAAGGCATATCTCCGGTCTGCTGCTGGATCTTGTCCAATACGTCGAACTGAAGACCTGCCCAGTTCTCAGGATATTTTCCATGGATGTTACCAATACCTGCTGCAAGGAAGTCGATACCAAGATCTGCTATTCTCTTGCACTCGTCAGGATCTGCGCATTCGCCCATACCTACAACACCGTCTTCCTCACCACCGATAGAACCAACTTCTGCCTCGATGGAAATGCCTCTCTTATGAGCTTCCTCAACCAATTCTTTTGTCTTAGCCACGTTTTCATCAATCGCATAATGAGAACCGTCAAACATGATGGAAGGGAATCCTGCATCCATACATTTATAACAGTGGTCATAAGAACCATGGTCAAGATGAACTGCTACGGGAACTGTAATATTCTGATCTTTGATCAGACCATTTACCATACCCATGACTACGTCATAACCACCCATATACTTGCCTGCACCCTCAGATACACCAAGGATAACCGGTGAATTGCACTCCTGAGCTGTCGCCAGAATGGCTTTTGTCCACTCAAGGTTGTTGATGTTAAACTGACCTACTGCATAGTGACCTGCTTTTGCTTTTTTGAGCATCTCTGTTGCTGATACTAATGCCATTGCTTTATACCTCCATAATATTATTTAAACCATGCATTTTACATGACCGATCATATTGCAAGACTTTATCTGTCTGACCAATAATGATATCATCATTAGCATATAAAATTCTGCATGATTTATCTCGCAAATGTAATAATAACATATTTTTCCAATAAATAAAAGACTAACTCGTCAAAATTTTACTCTTGCAGAAGATAATCCTCAATTTCTTTCATCGCTGCCTCTTCATCGCTGCCTTCTGCATAGACAGTCACCTCTCCGCCTTTACATACGCCGATATTCATCATTCCCATGATGCTTTTGGCATTGACCTTCTTATCATCTGATTCCAGATAAATCTTACTTTCAAATTTACACGCATGCTGTACCAATACGGCAATCATGCCCGCATCCAGACCATCCTTTTTTTGTACAGTTATCTTTTTTTCCAACATACTACTGCCTCCTCTTTGTTCTTCCTTATCCTAACCATGTCTTTTCATAGCCTGCGAATTTTCGACAACGAAAAGCGTAAGCTTTTTGTTGTATGCTGTCTAGTTCTTTAATTCCTCAGCCAGCTCCTTAAGCTTTCTAAGTCTGTGATTGACACCGGACTTGCCAACCGGCGGATCCAGATATTCTCCCAGCTCCTGTAAAGACGCATCCTCATGCTCCAAACGTACCTCCGCCATTTCTCTAAGATGCTCCGGCAAACGGTTCAATCCATAATGATCACGAAGATAAATAATATCTTCCATCTGACGGCTGGCGGCATTGATCGTCTTGGAGATGTTAGCCGTCTCACAATTAACCCTTCGATTGACCGAGCTACGCACCTCCTTTACAATCCTGAGATTTTCCAGATTCATCAGAGAAATATGCGCTCCCATAATATTCAGCAGGTCAACGATCGCCTCGCCTTCTTTAATATAGACCACAAAATGATGCTTACGTTCCGTAATCTTCGCATCAATCTGAAATGTCCCGATCAAATCCGCAATCTGTCGAGCCTGCATCCTGCTGCCACACACATATTCCATATGATAGCTTTTGACTGGATTACTCATGGAACCAATGCTCAAGAAACTCCCTCGAAGAAATGCTCTCCTACAGCAGTCATTCTTTAGCAATAGAGAGGATACCGTCTTTTCCTTCATTTCTGAAAACCGAACCGACTGCAGCACCTTTCTGATCTCATCATCCTTTGTCAAAGTGATACGATAAATATGTTCTGATTTTATGCCTTTATTTTTTATGTTTTTGGCAGTCTCATCTTCCATAGCCGAATATATATTATACGTTTTTTCTAATAATGTAAAGACTTTTCTCAGAACTGCCTCTTTTTCCGAGTGCCAGAAAAAAGAGCCCCTCTCCGGCGCTTCATATCCAAAATTAGCTACATACGCCGCCATTTCGGCAATTTGACAATGTCTGGATGCGCTGATATGCTGTTCAATCTCCTCCTTCACTTCCTGAGAAAATGACATAGGAATAACCATGCCTTTCTGTAACCTGCGAGTTCATGCTGCCGCAGGCACAATATTTGCGAAGCAGCCCTTGCTGCAAACAAAATTGTTAAAACAATTAGAAGTTCTTCTCATACTGATCTCTGTGGGTAATCGTCAGGCCATATTTTCTCTTGTCCTTCATCCTGCGAAAAAGCTCATTGGCTAATGTCACGCTCCTGTGTTTTCCGCCGGTACAGCCAATTCCGATGACAAGCTGATGTTTTCCCTCTTTAACATAATTGGGAAGCAAAAAAGAAAACATGTCGCAAAGCTTATCCAAAAATTCCCCGGCTTCCGGATAATTCATGACATAATCCTGTACCGCCTTGTCATTCCCGGTCAAATGCTTGAGCTCGTCGATATAAAACGGATTCGGCAGAAACCTTACGTCAAAAACCATGTCCGCGTCCGCCGGTATTCCATACTTAAAACCAAAGGATATAATCCTTATCATAAGATTATGATATTCTTCATTCTGGACAAATATTTTATCTAATTCTTCTTTTAATTCCCGCGTCAGCAAATTGGACGTATCAAAAATATAATCCGCCTTTTTCTTCACATTTTTCAAAATTTTACGTTCTTCTTTTATACCATCCTCAAGTGAAACGGCTGCTGTCTGATGAGTATCCTGATCATCTGTTTGTGACATGACACCGAAACTGGCCGTCATGGCAAGCGGATGTATGCGCCGACTTTCTTTATAACGCTTGATCAACACAGCATCCGAAGCGTCCATAAACAGCAGCTCGTAGGAATACCCATTATCTTTCATCTTTTTAAGAATATCTTCCGCTTCCTTAAAATTCTGGTCCGCGCGCACATCCAATCCCAAAGCAAGCTTAGAAATCTCACTGTTCGGTGTTACGATCAATTCAAAAAAATTTTCCAAGAGAGGCACTGGAAGATTATCCACACAATAAAATCCGATATCTTCCAACATCTTCAAAGCGGTTCGCTTTCCGCCGCCGCTCATTCCTGTCACGATCACAAACCGCATACTCTCTCCTCCGTATCTTATCTATTCTCCAAGTAATTGCGCAACTCTGCTCAAATTCTTTCCTAATTTCTTCTATCGAAAGTTTCGCAATAACTTATATCATTTATTTTTCTTTATTAAAATTCTCCCAGCATGATCACTTCCGGTTCCAGTGTAACCCCGCCTATCTCCCTGACCTTACTCTGCACATTACTTATCAAATGATAGATATCCGCAGCCGTTGCGTTACCCATATTGATCACAAATCCGCAATGCTTTTCCGAAACCTGCGCGCCGCCGACACGATAACCTCTCAGTCCCGCATCCTGAATCAGCTTTCCTGCAAAATATCCCTCCGGCCGCTTAAAGGTACTGCCGGCGCTGGGATACTCTAATGGCTGTTTCTCTTTTCTGGCAGACATATTTGTATTCATCTTTGCCATAATTTCTTTTTTATCTCCCGGATGAAGCTTTAATCTTACAGAGAGAACAACATAAGGTTTCTTCTTCAAAATACTGGTCCGGTATCCAAATGCCATCTCATCACCCTTTAGTGTAACAATCTGCAGATTCTCATCCAACAGTCGTACAGACTCCACGACCTGACACATTTCACCGCCATAAGCCCCTGCATTCATGACGATAGCGCCGCCCACCGTCCCGGGAATCCCATAAGCAAATTCCAATCCGGAAGAGCCCTGTTCCGCCGCCTTCTGTGCCATATTTGTAAGCATCACAGCCGCACCTGCATGACATATCACTTCATCATCCGATATGCTGTCACCCCCTGCTGCTGACTGTTCCGTCTGCTTCCTCCACTCTATCTTGGAAAAATCTCCGCCAAGCCTGATCATCACTCCGTCATATCCCTGATCGCTGACCAGAAGATTACTACCATTACCCAATAAATAATAAGGCATATCGTTCTGTTTTAATAGTTTCAACAGGGCGGTCAGTATTTCCTCATTTTCCACATTTACCAGATAGGAAGCGTCCCCTCCCACACGAAACGTCGTATAACGCCACATGGGAACATCTTTTAAGAGATTTTCTTTTCCAACGATTTCCGCTAATCTATGCTCCAAATCATTTCCTCGCCCAACATTTTTATTTAGATATGGCAATTTAAATGAACCCTATTGCAACACTACAAGCTTTGCTGCTCCATAGATACCGGCGTCATTGCCAAGTGTCGCCAGTGCAAATTTTGTCTCCCGGCTTCCATGGAATACATACTTCTTATACGGTTCTACCATATAATCCATCAGCACATCGCCCGCCTTGGATACACCGCCACCGATGACAAAAATATCCGGATTCACAACACAGGCTACTGCTGCCAGACCTTTTCCAAGGTATTCGCCGAACTGCTCCGCCACTTCCACAGCAAGTTCATCCCCCGCTTTGACTGCATCCCATACATCTTTCGCGCTTATTTTCTTGCCACGAAGAACGCTTGCCTTATCATCTTTCGCAAGCCTTCTGTTGGCAAGTCTTACAACACCTGTTGCCGACGCATACTGCTCCAAACATCCTGTCTTACCGCAGCCGCATACTTCTGTTTCATGCTCCTCTACCAGAATATGCCCGATCTCACCACCTGCGCCTTTGGCACCAGTCAGGATTCTTCCATCCACAATAATTCCGCCACCAACGCCAGTTCCTAATGTTACCGCAACCATATTGTCATAGCCCTGACCGCCTCCGCGCCACATTTCGCCAAGTGCCGCAACATTGGCATCATTACCCGCTTCTACTCGAATACCGTCCAATAACCCAGTAAGTTCTTCCTTAATGGAAAATACACCCCAGCCGAGATTTGCTGCCTTGTAGATTACGCCATCACTGTCAACCGGTCCCGGTACGCCGATGCCGACGCCGATGACATCCTCTTTTGCAATACTCTTTTCCTGCATTTTTCCTTTAATAGCATCTGCAATATCAGGCAAGATCAGCTTTCCGGAATCTTCCTTCCTTGTGGTGATCTCCCATTTCTCCAACACATTGCCTTCCGGATCAAATAAACCTAATTTTACGGTCGTTCCTCCCAAATCTACTCCAAAAATACGTTTGCTCATGGTTTTTTGCCCCCTTTATCCTTTTTCTTTCTTATTTATCTCCTGCATGTAGTCCTGCCTGCACACGCTTATAAAGTTCCTCTGCAGCGTTATATCCCATCTTTTTTTGACGGTGGTTGACTGCTGCAGATTCACAGATCACCGCTAAGTTACGTCCCGGACGAATGGGAATATTGTGACATACCACCTTATTACCAAGATATTCCGTATATTGTTCTTCCATACCAAACCTATCGTAATCCTGATCTTTTGACCACTCGGAAAGCTGGATGACAAGATCGATCTCCTGATCCTCCTTAACACTTGATACACCAAACAATGTCTTGACATCAACAATTCCGATGCCGCGGATCTCAATAAAGTGCTTTGTGATCTCCGGCGCCTTACCGATCAGGGTGTCTTCACTGACCTTACGGATTTCCACTACATCATCTGTCACCAGACGGTGTCCACGTTTGATCAGCTCCAATGCCGCCTCGCTTTTACCGATCCCACTCTCTCCGGTAATCAGTACACCCTCTCCGAAGACATCTACCAATACGCCATGCACGGTAATACAGGGCGCCAGCTTGACATTCAGCCAGCGGATCACTTCCGCCATAAATGCCGAAGTGGCTTTAGAAGTATTTAGCAAAGGCACGCCATGTTTCTTTGCAATCTCCATAAAGACCGGATCCGGAACCAGATCCCGACAAAATACAAAGCCCGGCGTAGGATGATCCAGAAGCTGCTCCAGAATCTCCCTTTTTTGCTTTTCCTCCATTCCTTCCATATAAGTATATTCCACAAATCCCACAATCTGAAGACGCGTGGACTCATAATTTTCAAAATATCCCGCAATCTGAAGGGCAGGACGGTTAATATCCGGCTGAGAAATCTTAATATTACTGATATCGATCTCCGGTGTCAGATTGGTCAGTTTCATCTTATCGATCAATCTCTGTAAACTAATGCTTGCCATTTGGCTACCCCCTTATCACATTTAAATGTTTTATTAATTCGTCATCATAGTATTTTTCACGTTTGCGCATACCTTAACACAAAAAAAGTATATCCACAATATTCCATAGTTTTTGCCTTTTTATCTTTCATGTTGATGAAAGTCCAAATTCTTATTTATTTAATATACCCCTAAGTCCCTTGTGACTTATGGCCTGATAAAGATCTAGCTCTGGGTTCACATTGCCTTCTATAATCTCTATCCTTCCATCACTTCTTATTGCAATATCCCAGCCTATTAATCTGGCTTCTTTATATTTAGCAGCCGCACATACTGCTATTTTCTTCACTTCATCAAAATGCGGATTCACAAAACCTACTATATCTTTACCGGTATCAGGATGCCTATCATATATAATTCCTGTTCTCGCATCAATATCTACTGCTGTGACAACTCCTGTATCTATATCGGTAAGCGCCCAAATGCAACAATCCTCATTATTATCTACAATGCTTCCATTATATCCAAATTGATTGACTATAAATAGAATACTAATTTTCTTCTCATCATTTATATATGTAGTTACACGAATCGTATTAAGGGATGAAGGGGCTATATCTTGATATGAACTGTGTCCTGTAACATATTCCTCTATACAATAATGATTGTCTATACAAAAATCATATACATTCTGAATGGATTCATATCCATTAGTAAAGGTATTAAGACTTACTTCTGAAGTATTCTTGGAGCCAAGTGTTATCTTAAAAACATCCCCCTCAAGTTCCAGAAGATATATTCCTATACCTGCATACATATCATTTGGCTTGATGATAATCTTTTTATGTTTATCTATGAAAACCTTAAAATCTTGAAAAGAATAATCATATCCAAAAAGAACATCTCGTATGATGAACTCTTTGAAGCCAACATAAAATGCTCTTTTACTATTAAATATATGTCTTATCGAATCACTATTTAATTGGCGCTCTGCTGTGTCAAGCTCAATTGGAGTCAACAATAAATCTATATCTTTTATGGACATTTCCTGCATGCGATAATATAGATAGTCATCATAATTCCATTTCCGGCGAAGCTTTCCAGGTAACAGAGCATATTTTAGTTTATTTATCATCCATGGCCACCACCGCTGTGACCGCCGCCATGACCTCCGCCGCCATGACCTCCACTGCTTCCGGAAGAACGTGGCGAATAGCATCTATCGGTTCTGATATGTGTTGCATTTACGTCTTTAATACCCAAGTCATTTACAGAACCCATGATAATATCATTAACGGTAGCTTTCTTAAGCTTAGATTTACTGCTTACAATAAGATAGTTAACTATTAAAGCTATGAATATAGCTATAAATGTATTACAGATATATTTCATTGGCTCCGCAATCTTTCTGCCATTGAAAAGATCTTCAATCTGCTCAAAAGCAACACTGGCTGCCTTATATAACTGATCATCATGTATAGAATATCTATAAACATTATCTGCAATGGAACGGGCATTTGCTGAAGTGATAACCTTTCGCGCACTACCCTGCGAAGCTATATAATCATAATATTCATCCATGTGATATATGACTGCAGATTCATCACCAAATAAGTCCTGCATTGCATTTACACTAAGTTCTTCAGAATATGATTCTGAATCAAAAGTAACAGTTTCATCTGCGTAGAATACTACATTGGTAAATTCGGTAATGCCTTTCATCTGCTCAATAAGCTTTTCATGTTCTCTTTCAGTAAGCCATTCATCTTCATCAATTATGTATGCTTCATATCCGGTCTCTTCATTATAATAATAATTATTATCATCATCATAATCGTCGTCATCATCTTTTGCCACAACATTAAGCGGCATGATCATACAAACAAGCAGGATGATTATTAATGATTGTAAACTCACCTTAGAACGTTGCAGCATTTTCATCTCCTCCTCTCTTGTTAAACTGTTTTGGCTTACGAAGTGTAAGCTTGTTATGAAGCTTCACCACATCTGAAAAAGAGAATATTACCACAGCCATGATCACAAAACTGACAGCATAATAAATCTCATCCTGATAAGGCTTAATGAGCAATAACAATAGACCTATGACAATTGCGATAAAAGGCTTACAAAATACAGGCAACTTCTCCTTGAATGGCTGCTTTGCCATAACGCCCGTATTATCCGCAGAACCTGCCCCTGAATCAATAGATTTCCTAATTATTGTTAATATACCATATATTGCAAAGATTATGAATGGGAAAAACGTAAAGCCTCCTACCACTGTTACAAATATAGACATCCAACCTATAGTCAATAATACATCGGTTATCGTTTTCAGCGCCTTTGTTGATGATGCCTTTTCCGCGGTATTTACATTAGATAAATTGCCTGCATTCACAGTACCATTTACTGTACTATCCATCGTGCTATTTACTGTGCTATCCACCGTGCTATCTACCATGCCGCCGCCTATACCCATGGCTTGGAGTTCTGCTTGAAGTTTTTCTTCTCTTAGTCTCTCATCTTCCTTTCTCTTCTTTATGGCTGCCAATAATCCCCGGTCATTGAGATTAAGATTTCTTGTATATAACTGATTTAATTCACTATTAGAAATCAACAGACTGATAATTGCAAATACAATTGCCACCATTGTAAGCGCATCCGGTCTAAGAACCAGGAATAAATCAAGGATACCCATGATAGGAAGCGCAAGAATAATCGATCCTATAATATATTTCTTATAATCAATGGGAACATCCGCTGCTACCTTACCTGTCTGTCCATTGATGACAGCATAGCTGACCAAACCATTCTTATGACGATTGGCAAGGAAGTATACCGGGAAGTAAGCCATCTCCTCGGCCTTTACTCCTAACTTTGATCCTATCTGTCCTGTTCCCGATGATATAGAATACCTGGCAAAAGCCGGTATCTTTCTAATCTTTGAATCAATATCCTTTGCTATCACACTTCTGGCGTCATCTTCATATATAAAAGCATCTACATCTGCCGTATCTGCATAAAAACCACCAATATACGCAACAGAGAATGGCTTGCTGTCTCTGATATTAAACGGTCCGATTGCCTGACTGATTTCATCTGAGAAGCTTGATGACGCGTCATAAGAAATACCATCATAGCTGCCGATTGGAGTTGCCGTAAGCAAATAATGATCTGTAATAATATAGTCGCCGGATCTATGAGAGGTTGTTCCTTCGTAAGTTACTATATCATTAATCTCAAATGCATATGTCCAATAAGGCATATAAATACCTCTTAACTTTTGCAGCTGTGCTTCTTCTCTTAAATAGGATGGAGCAAATATGGCCTTCTTAATAAATTCGGCATATGACTTGGCACATGTATCCTTAACACACTTAAATGGAATGATTCTTGACGGGGCCAGCATCTGGACTGTTCGTCCCTGAAGCTCAACAGACATACCACAAAAGCTACAGAATGTAACTGCAGTATCCTGATCGCTTAATATCTCTCCGCCACACTGTGGACATGCAAATAATTTGCTTTCAATAATGAGTGGCTCATTATTTCCACTGGCCGTAGTACCGACCTTCACAAGATCCGGCTCAAGCTTTGTTTCACAATAATCGCAATACATCATCTGAATTTTGGGATCAAAGCGCATGCCTTGTCCGCAACCTGGACATGAAATCATGAATGTTTCTCCTTTATGCTTTTTTAAATCCTTTCTTTTCTCTTGGCTCTAATCCATATTGTGGAGAGATACTCGGACACTCCACATCAATATATTCCTTTAAATACCGGCGCGCTGTATTTAATAAGTCCCTATGCGGCAGATCCTCCGGAAACATCAAGCCATTATCCGGGTGCTCCAGCATATATTTATATGCTGCATATGCAGAAGCGCTCACCTGTAAGACAGTGGCTGTTTCAGCTAGACCCTCGCCACTCAGGTAATTACCAAAATAACGGGTTTTGAATCTTTTTCCCTGTAGTATTACACCTATGGATTCTCCACCGGATAAATAATCGGACTGATTAAGTATCTGATAATTGGCTTCGTTTATATTCATACAGGCAAGCGCCGTTTTCTCTGCCAACTCACAAGGAGAATAAACAAAATAAACTGTGGGCTTATATTTATTTACTCTTAGATAATCTCCCATAGAGAATATTTCTTCATGTGTAGATAAAAAACCATTGACCTTGCCTTGCGGAGAATAGATATCTTCCCTACAGGTAATACCTGTTTTTGTTAATGCCACAAAGTAATCCTTATGATCGCAATCGCTCAGGTAGTCATGAAGGTAAAACTCCCTCTTGGTTCCAAAATATATCTCAGGAACAGCTAATGTCTCCATATGATATGCAAAAGGGCACCATGGTGAATATACAGTTTTCTCTTCTTCTGTCACATTAAACTGTTGATTATCATTATCTATCTCAACCACATATTTTAAGCCTATCTTCATGGCCACTTCATTGTATTTATTTTCTTCAAGCAGCTTCTTTAGACCTTCTCTATGCTTACTAATATATGATGACTCATCTTTTTCTATGATCTTGTCAATACACTGCTTCATAAAGCATGATACAAGACCGGGATTCATGCCGAATTCCACAATACATGTTGGAAAAGTATTATCTTTTATATTTTTTCTGATATTTCTATAATCCTTATAATGTTGAAACGTATTAATCCATGCCGGATCAGGAAACCAGCTTGCATCTGCCAGCGAAAGATAATGTATCTTACTCCTCATACAATAATCAAGCATATCCAGATTCTTCACATTGATTGCAAAATCAAGTATGTAATCACCTTGTTCTGCAATATTAAGAGCAGATTCATAATTGTCTCTTTCGAGCTTGCAGGATATATAATGGCTATCCCTGCCACCCATGCAGGTGAAATATTCCCCAGCCTCATCAGTATAATCTATACAATAAAACTCCTCTGAATGGAACATATCATTCTCTTTAATAATTCTAAGAAATGATTTTCCAACTGCACCAAGTCCAATTATTATTTTTTTTGCAATAATATTTTTTTGCACAACTTATACCTGTATATAGTTTTTGCAAAGCACCTAAGATACATTTAATTTAACTAAATTATAATCTAATATGACAACTTATGCAACTACGGAAAAAGAGTTGCAAGGATTAAATTTTATCTATTTATGAAAGAACGCATACACCTTCTCCGCCGCGCCCCGCGGTAGGCCTGCTCTCTCCATGATCTCCTCTACTGCTGCCATTTTAATATCTTCCAGCGTATCAAACGCTTTCATTAGGCTGCGTCTTCTTGACGGTCCGATGCCGGGAATATCGTCCAACACGGAATGTACCTGATCCTTCGTCCGCAATGAGCGGTGGTATTCGATTGCGAATCTGTGCGCCTCATCCTGAATCCTCGTGATCAGCTTAAACCCCTCGCTGCTGCGGTCAATCGGAATCTCCTTATTGTGATAATATAATCCTCTCGTCCGGTGGTTATCATCCTTGACCATGCCGCATACCGGAATATCCAGATTCAGCTCCTTTAAAACTTCCAATGCTATATTCACCTGTCCCCTGCCGCCGTCCATGAGAAGCAGGTCGGGAAATCTGTTAAACTTACCAATTTCTATCGTTTCGTCTTGTTCCTTTATATCCTGTTTTCTTTTATTCTTTTCCTTTACATTTTTTTCTTGTGTATCTTGATCCTTTGTATTTTGCTCTTGTGTATCTTCATCCTGCATCCGTGAAATCTGTTTCTCCTCCAGACCATGCAAAAATCGCCTTGTCAGCACTTCCCTCATACAGGCATAATCATCCGGTCCCGCAACCGTCTTAATCTTAAATTTACGGTAGTCGCTCCGCTTTGGCTTTCCTTTTTCATAGACCACCATGGAACCTACATTCTCAAAACCGCTGATATTGGAAATATCATATGCCTCCATCCGCACGATACCCTCCAGGGACAATAATTCCTGAATCTCCTTCACTGCTCCGATGGTTCTGCCCTCTTCACGCTTTATTCTCTCCTTGTCCTGATTTAGGACCAATGCAGCATTCTTGGCAGCCAGTTCCACCAGTTTCTCCTTTTGTCCGATCTTAGGCGTGCGAAGATATACCCTGCTTCCCTTTTTCTCAGTCAGCCAATTCTCAATGACCGTCTGCTCTTCCGTTACTTCCGGAAGCATAATTTCTTTTGGGATAAACGGTGTCCCGGCATAAAACTGCTTCAAAAAACTGGTCATGATATCCGAAGTCGTCTCATCCTCCGTATGCGTCATATAAAAATGCTCCCTGCCCACCATCCTTCCTGCCCGGACAAAAAACACCTGCACCACAGCGTCATGTTCATCCCTTGCCAGCGCAACGATATCCTTATCTCCCTGTGCGCTGTCTTCGATCTTCTGCTTCTGTGATACATTAATGACACTTTCCAACAGATCTCTGTATTTTATGGCTTCTTCATATTGCATGGCTTCCGACGCCGCCTGCATCTTCTCCCGAAGCTCCCTTTGAATCGGCGCATAATTACCATTCAAAAAATCCAGCGCCCCTTTTAACTGCTCCTGATACTTCTCTTTGGAAATCTCTCCCGTACATGCTCCGCTGCACTGCCCGATATGATAATTCAGACAAGGTCTTCCTTTGCCACAGTCTCTTGGCAGGCTGCGGGTACAGGTGCGCAGTCTGTATAATTTATTAATCAGGTCAATCGTGTCCTTAACCGCTGCCGCGCTGGTATAAGGTCCGAAATACCTTGCTTTGTCTTTTTTCATTTCTCTGGAAAAATAGATCCTCGGATACGCCTCATTTATCGTGACCTTGATATAAGGATAGGTTTTATCATCCCTAAGCATCGTATTGTATTTGGGACGGTATTCCTTGATCAGATTATTTTCCAATACCAATGCTTCCAGCTCGGTATCCGTGATAATATATTCAAATCGTTCGATCAGACTGACCATCTTATCGATCTTTGGTCCCCGCCCGATCTTCTCACGAAAATAAGACCGCACCCTGTTGTTTAAGTTCACGGCCTTACCTACATAAATAATCGTATCATACTGATCATGCATCAGATATACGCCCGGTCTATCCGGGAGTTTTTTCAATTCTTCACTGATATCAAAGCGCTTTTCTTCATCCATGAGATCTTACCATATCATTACAGAATAAAATCCATTAAGTTATGATGACGACTTGTCGTCTGACGACTTGTCATCTGACGACTTATCATCTGACGGCTGAAATTGTCTGTTTTTCAACATAGACGCATATTTCTTTTCCAACTCACTCATGTTCTCCGATCCTTTATCCACAGGCTCTTCCGCATCGCTAGATCCTGTCTCCGATGAATCGCCGTTTTCCGTATCTTCTACTGCGCTTTTTGTCTGAGGTTGACAGATACTGTCAGTGTTATCTCCCACAGCAATATCAATCTTGGTTCCTATGGTCTGTTGGTTCTCCGTATCTCCTGTATTAACAGGCATCTGCGGCAATCCTCCGCTCTGCAAGGACGATATTCCCGCCCCCAAAATCGAGAAATTTCTGTTAAATATATCTGATCCACTCTCCGATCCATTCTGTATATTCTCTGCTGCTGTCTGGGTATTTCCCTCAGAAGCTTCCCTGTCTTTTCTCAGCTTCTTGAGACTTTCCTCTCCTTTATCTTTCTTCGGCATGGGAATTCCCTTTTCGCGGCAGAAAATCTCCATAAATTCATGCCCGGTGATCGTCTCTTTCTCAATCAGGTAATCAGCGATCTTATCCATAACCTGACGATTATCTTTTAGAAGCTTCTTTGCCTCCTTATAACTTTCTTTTAAGATCTTCATGACCTCTTCATCAATTGCTGCTGCCGTTTCGTCCGCGCAATTGAGCGAAGCACGGTGATCGAGATACTGGCTTTCCACCGTTTCCAAACCGATCAGGCCAAACCGCTTGCTCATACCAAACCTTGTCACCATCGCTCTGGCAATCTTGGTCGCTTTTTCAATATCATTTGACGCGCCGGTAGTCACTGTATCAAATACAATGCTTTCCGCTGCACGTCCGCCAAATAAGCTGACTAGTTCCGCACGCAATTCCTTTTCCGTCTGGGTAAACTTTTCCTCCTCCGGATAACTCAGTACATATCCCAGCGTTCCCATCGTTCTTGGCACGATCGTGATCTTCTGCACCGGCTCGGAATTTTTTTGTAATGCACTGATCAGTGCATGACCAACCTCATGATAGCTGACAATCTTTCTCTCCTTTGCTGACAGGATACGATCTTTCTTTTCCTTGCCCATGCTGACAAGCTCAACAGCATTTAACAAATCCTGTTGATTAACATATTCCCGTTGATTCTTTACGGCAAGGATGGCCGCTTCATTGATCATATTCGCAAGATCGGAACCTACTGCGCCAACAGTCGCCAGCGCAATAGCGTCCAGATCCACAGTTTCATCCATATTCACATTCTTCGCATGAACCTTTAAGATCTCTACGCGCCCCTTAAGATCAGGCTCTTCCACGATAATACGCCGGTCAAATCTTCCCGGTCTGAGCAATGCTTTATCTAATATTTCCGGACGGTTGGTCGCTGCCAGAATAATGATGCCCTTCTTTCCGTCAAAGCCATCCATCTCGGAAAGAAGCTGATTCAACGTCTGTTCCCGTTCCTCATTACCACCGCCATACTTGGAATCCCTGCTTCGTCCGATGGCATCGATCTCATCGATAAATATAATACAAGGAGCATTTCTCTCTGCTTCCTTAAAAAGATCACGGACACGGGACGCGCCTACCCCGACATACAGCTCTACAAAATCCGAACCAGCAAGAGAAAAGAAAGGAACTTTCGCCTCTCCTGCTACAGCCTTAGCCAGCAGCGTCTTACCGGTTCCCGGAGGTCCCACAAGCAGCGCTCCTTTCGGAAGCTTTGCGCCGATCTTACTATATTTTTCAGGATTATGCAGAAAATCCACTACTTCCACCAGAGATTCTTTGGCTTCATCCTCGCCTGCAACATCCACAAAGGTCACGCCCGTTTCTTTTTCACCGTAAACCTTGGCGTTACTCCTTCCTACGCCAAAGCCCATACCGCCGCCCTTCGTCATCCTACGGAATAAAAAGCTAAGCAGCACCCACATTAAAATAACCGGGAGCACGTAAGTCAGCAGAAAGGAAATCAAAATACTGCTACCATCCTCTACCTCGCTTTGTACCGTGATACCATGTTTCAACAACCTTCCCGTAATCTCTGTCAAATTTTCCGCAATTCCTGTATAGTATGTCTTGGAAGACGACTGCCCGCCTTCCAGCGTCACAGGTTCAATCAGCAGACGGTCGCCCGCAATGGTTACTTTACTGATCGTTCCCATCTCAGCCATTTCAACAAATTCATTGTAACTGATCTCTTCTGAAGTCTCTCCACTGGTGGCGCGCAGAAAATAACTAATTGCCAGCAGCGTGATCGCCGCAACGATGATAAAAACCATGGGATTGGGACGTTCAGGTCCCCGATTACCATTGTTATTGCCGTTATTATCTCCGTTTCCATTGCTTCCGCCATTGCCGGGTTGATTGTTTCCCTGATGATCGGAACCTTCACTATATCGATTCCATATTTTATTATTAAGATTTCCTTTACTGTAACTCAGATCTTTCATATTTCCTCCATGTCAGAGCAGTTTGAGACTCTGACTCAAATTGCCGGTCGAAAAGCATTGTCCAACTATTTCATTATATAGAGATGTTGCGCTTTTCGCAAGCCGAATGTTGTTAATTCTATGTGAACATCATAGATGTGCTCTTGTGGATCACGCTTTACATTAATTTTAAGTCTTAAATTGTCATTTTTACAAATTTTTTCTTTGTTTTACTTCTTTAATTTGTATACTTGACAGTTGTAACTTTTCCATTCTCATTATATAAATTGAATAGATACTGGCAATTGTTTTAATGCAACAATTTTTAATAACTACTAGAAAGAACAGGCTTTGGAAAGGCACGATATTTAGCATGAAAAAATTATTCCAGTCCAATAATATGACACAGGGCAGTGTTATGCGACTTATGCTGTCTTTTGGATTTCCTATTTTATTAGGCAATCTATTCCAACAATTTTACAATTTTGCGGATCTCATCATAGTCAGCCGCAATATCGGCGTAGATGCACTGGAAGGCGTCGGCGCTACCGCGTCTCTGAGCGAACTAATCATCGTCTTTATCAATGGACTGACCAATGGGTTCTCCATCATCATAGCACAGTTTTTTGGCGCCAAAAATGCAAAAGACGTTCGACGTTCTGTTGCTGCTACGATTACCCTGTCCGTCATATCTACAATTGTCCTGACTGTCCTCAGCCTGTTTTTCATCCGGGATATTCTGGTACTTCTTCAAACGCCGGATAGTGTTATAGATAATGCATACGATTATATCAGTATCATTCTGATGGGATTGATCTTTACGATGGCATACAATATGTGTGCCAATATCCTAAGGGCGGTCGGTAACAGCGCGGTGCCTTTGATCTTTCTTATCATTTCGACAATCCTGAATATCGGCATGGATCTTTTGTTTGTCGTTGTGATCCCGCTCGGTATCCGCGGAGCTGCTTTTGCAACCATACTGGCACAGTGTATTTCCGCAATTTTATGCTTTATTTATATTATGAAGAAATGTCCCGAAATTCATTTATCCAAAAAGGATTTTTCTTTTGACAGAAATTTACTTGGAAAAATGTTGTCAACCGGCCTTTCTATGGCAATGATGCTTGCTATCGTCGTTTTAGGGTCCGTAATTCTGCAAAGTGGTATTAATGGTCTTGGAGAAGAAACTATCGCAGCGCATATTTCCGCCAGAAAAGTAATCTCCTTGTTTATGATGCCAATTGCCGTCATCGGATCTGCCTGCGCCACCTTTACCAGCCAGAATTTCGGCGCCGGTAACATGAACCGGGTATTTGAAGGTGTAAAAAAAGGACTATTCTTAGGTATCCTTTGGAGCACCATTTCCATGCTGTTATTATTTCCCTTCACAGAGCAATTTGTACGTTTGATCATTGATAAAGAAGATGCCGCCAATCTTTTTATGATCGAAACGGCTACCAAATATGTAAGAATTAGTGTTCCCTGTTTCTATGTGCTGATTCCTCTGATCGTATTACGTAATGTCCTTCAGGGTATGGGGCGACGCATCGTACCGATCATCGTCAGCGTAACGGAACTTTTAGGCAAGATCATTGCTATCCGTCTGCTGGTTCCGCGGCTCGATTACTTAGGAGTCTGTATTACGGAACCAATCATCTGGGCTTTCGACGGAGCATTTGTTCTGATTGTTTATCTTATCATCCGCAATAAAAAAGTTTACCGGTCCGATCCAATTTAAATGAACTTCTTTGAATGCCCTCTGCTATGCAGAGGGCAAATCTCTAATCATTCCATTAATCTTCTCCTTTTCTGAAACACTACTAATAGTTGTTTTTATTTCAACCCTTGTTTACTTAAACAAATTTTGGGTAAGCTTATAGCAAAGCGAAGAGATAACTTATGCCCGATACATTATTAAATATGGAGTGCATGCATGAATCAATTTTTTCAAGGATACTATTTCAAACACCAGAAGGGAGCGGAGACTCTCTGCGTGATCACAGGCTGGTCAGATTCCAATCGGTTTATCCAAATCATAACGCAAAATGGCTCCTGGCAGACATCTTTAACAAAAGGCAATCATTTTTCCAAACAGGGTATCATACTGGACATCCATACGCCGGAACTGTCCCTTACAGGAAGGATATCTTACCATGATTTATCCCCTATCCGCTATGACATTATGGGACCATTCCAAATTCTTCCCATGGAATGTCGGCACGGAATCATCAGTATGAACCACCGGCTAAAGGGAAGAGTAATTTTAAACGGGAAAAGCATAGATTTTACTGGTGGAAAGGGCTATATCGAAAAAGACAGCGGCTGTTCCTTCCCTTCTTCCTATGCATGGGTACAAGCCAATGACTTTCGGGAAGATTGTTCGATCATGGCCGCTGTTGCAGAAATTCCTGTATGCGGACTGACATTTCGCGGCTGCATCAGCGTGATTCATTATAAAAACAGAGAATACCGATTTGCCACCTATCTTGAAGTGCAGATTCTCTCCTGCACCAAAGAAACAATTATTTTAAAACAGGGAAGCTATCAGCTGCATATTCGGATCGGCGTAAAAAACGGACATTACCTAAGCGCGCCTAAAAAAGGAAAAATGTCCAGAAAGATCATAGAGTCCGCTTCATGTCCTGCGGAATATGTGCTGTATAAAGGAAATATCCAGATATTTCATTTATTTTCCTACCATACCAGTTTTGAATACGAATACTAGCAGTTATCTTTTTAGGAGGTCTCAACATGTTCCAATCTCTCTGGCATGCCACAGCAAAAGTCCAAAATCACAAAACCTTACAGCACAACGCCAAAACAGACTATCTTATCATCGGCGGAGGAATCTGCGGCGTTCTCTGCGCTTATTTTCTCCAGCAGGAAGGTGTAGATTATATACTGGTGGAAGGGAACAGAATCGGAGGAGGCAATACCGGAAATACGACGGCTAAGATCACTTCCCAGCATGGGCTTATTTATGACCACCTGCTTCATTCCATGGGAAAAGAAAAGACGGCCTTATATCTTGAGGCGCATCAGAAAGCTTTAGATCAATACCGTGAACTCGCCAAAATAATTGACTGTGATTTTGAAGAAAAATATGCCGGCGTTTATAGCTGCGAAAGCCAACAGGCCATTGAACAGGAAATAGACGCGCTGCGTTCCATCGGATTTCCGGCGGAATATGCCGAACAACTTCCATTGCCTTTTTCTATTAAAGGCGCTGTCTTATTTCCAAAACAGGCGCAGTTTCATCCATTGAAATTCCTATCCAAGATATCGGAACCTCTGAATATCTATGAGCATACTTTTGTACAGAAGATCGACGGGCATACCGTATATACTGACCGCGGAATAATAACAGCAGGCAAAATCATCGTTGCCACACATTTTCCATTCTTGAATAAAAGAGGCAGCTATTTTTTAAAACTTTACCAAAGCCGGTCTTATGTGATTGCGCTGAACAATGCGGCAGATGTCAATGGAATCTATATCGATGCAGATAAAAAAGGTTTGTCCTTTAGAAATTACGGCAATCTGCTGATCTTAGGAGACGGCGGCGGACGTACCGGCAAGCAGCATGAAAACTGGAAGATGCTGCGAAACTTTGCTACATCTGCATATCCGGATGCCAAAGAGATATATCACTGGGCAGCTCAGGATTGTATCAGCCTTGACGGCGTTCCTTATATCGGGAATTATTCCAAACACACACCTGATCTGTATGTTGCATCCGGTTTCAATAAATGGGGCATGACCTCTTCCATGGCAGCCGCCATGATACTACGCGATCTGGTGCTGGGCAGGGAAAATGTCTACAAAGAAGTATTCTCACCCAGCCGAAGTATATTAAAACCACAGCTTTTCCTAAACGCTATGGAATCAACCGGTAATCTGCTGTTTCCTTCGCTAAAGCGCTGTCCTCATATGGGCTGTGCATTAAAATGGAATCCGCAGGAGCATACATGGGACTGCCCGTGCCATGGATCACGATTTAAAGAAGACGGAAAACTGATCGACGTTCCGGCCGTGAAGGATGCGCATTTACTTTAAAACCTTTAACTCCTATGACTTTTTAAAACATAACAATTTCTTCCTTGCTTTTTATAAAGTAGAATCTCACTCCATTCCGGACAGCCGTTGAAAGCTCTATCGCAATCTCATACATCCGCCCCGTCAACCGATGATATACCGCAGCGCCCTCCCATGGCAGACCGCAAAGATAATCCCGCTCCCTGTCACTTAGGCAGGATAACAATTCCTTGTCTTTTTTAAGCTCGGCGATCGGAAGCAGCACATAGGAAAAATCCTCTCCGTCCCGTTCTTTCCTGATATAAACAGCCTCAGACAGTTGTCTTCTGTCCCACGAAGCAGGAATTTTTATCTGACGATATTCCTGATCTGGCAGCCGCTCTAATAAAATCCCCTGCTTTAACATATGTTTCAATGCCGTTTCCTCCACGCGGCGCTGGGGCGTCGGATAATCCAGCCGTTCCATGATCTGCTGGATGGAATACCCCTGATCCACCATATGCCGGATGGCTCCTGCACCGGACATCTCATGTATAAAATTACCCATTGCATTACCAAAATAATCTTGCGATTTTTCCATTTTAATCCCCTATGTCAGAGCAGCTTGCTGCGATGACACGCGATGAGAAATCCGCGCAGGCGGTTTCTCATCTGCGATCAAAGCAATTTGAGGCCCTGACTCAAATTGCCGATTGAAAAATAAGCTATCAAGCTTATTTTTCAATCTAATCCCCCTATATCAGAGCAGCTTGCTGCGACTTCTTTTTACTATAGTGCCAACACCAGCGTCCCCGCAGCAATCAACACCGCTCCAATGGCCGACTTTACGGTAAACGGCTCATGTAGGAAGACAAATGCCAAAATCAAGGTAATTACAACGCTTAACTTATCCACCGGAACTACCTTGGAAGCATCACCGATCTGCAGCGCCTTATAATAACACAGCCATGAAGCTCCTGTGGCTAATCCCGACAAAATCAGAAATATCCAGCTTTTCCGGCTGATCTCTGAGATCCCTCCCTGCTGCTTTGTAAGAAATACCATTCCCCACGCCAGAATCAATACCACAAATGTCCGTATAGCAGTTGCAAGATTCGATCCGACCCCTTCAATGCCCACCTTTGCCAAGATAGAGGTTAACGCTGCAAATACTGCTGATAATAATGCCAAAATAAACCACATATTGATTCCCCTTTCCTTAGAAATAGAAAAACGCTGCGACGCATTGAAACCTGCTAAATACTACCCACAGGTTTCAAGCGACAGCGTTTTTATAGATCTTTTATAGCATTATACTGTAGTTTTGTTCTCAGCTTCGTCCCCCGCACCGGCAGTCCCGGAACCACCCACGCTTGCAGCCTTACCGCCAAGGAATCCGGCAAGCACTGCTGACAGATCGACGCCTGTTGACTCCTTCAATCCATCGGTTATCTGTACCACCGTTCCCATGACATCCTTCATCAGCTTTGTGGTATTCCCGTCACCGTACATCGTAATGCGGTCAACATTGTTAAGCGGTGTCGCCGCGTTTTTCACCACGTCAGGCAACGCATTGAAGTACATCTCCAGAATCGCTGCTTCATTCATCTTCTGCATCGCAAGAGCTTTCTTCTCAATACCTTCCGCTTCCGCAAGCGCCTTTGCACGGATCGCCTCCGCTTCCGCCATACCTTTCGCGCGGATACCTTCACCTTCCTGCTCCATTGCGAATTTCTGAGCTTCCGCAGTCGCCCTCAATGCTTCCGCTTCCTTCTCTCTCTCAAATTTCTCCGCTTCCGCATTCTTCTGACGTTCAAAAAGCTGTGCATCGGAATTTCTCTGAATCTCATATAGCTGTGCGTCTGCTTTCTGCTGCCTTGCGAATTTCTCTGCTTCCGCCTTCTTTCTGATCTCCGCATCCAAAGCCTTTTCCATTACTTCGGCTTCCTTCTGCTTTAAAAGAATCTCTTTTTCCTGTCTTGCAATGTTTGCATCCGCTGTTGTGATTTCGACGGTCTTACGCTCTGTCTCCTTCTGGATCTGATAAGCCGCATCTGCGATCGCCTTCTTCGTATCTGCTGCCTTTTGAAGTTCCGCCCTTGTGATCGCCAATTCATTTTCCTTCTGTGCGATCAATGTATCGGCGCTGATCTTTGCCTCCTGAGCTTCCCGCTCGGATATGGCAAGCACGATGGATTTCTCTTTCTGTGCCCTTGCCTGTGCGTTTGCAATCTCCAATTCACTGGATACCTGCGCATCATTGGCTTCTTTCCTCGCCATCGCCTGTGCCTTTGCAATATCCTTTTCACTTTCCGCACGGGAGATCGCAGCGTTCTTCTGGATCTTAACAATATTATCAACACCAAGGTTTTCAATCACGCCATTACCGTCAACAAAGTTCTGCACATTGAAGCTGACAATGTCAAGTCCCATGGCAGCCAGATCCGGTTCCGCATTTTCCTTAACGAGCGTGGCAAATTTCTGCCGGTCGGAAACCATTTCTTCTAAAGCCATCTTACCCACGATCTCACGGACATTACCCTCCAGAACCTCTCTTGCAACATGAGCAACATAATCCGTATTCTTATTCAGAAAGTTCTGCGCCGCAAGCTTAAGTTTTTCATGTTCGTCGCTGATCTTGACATTAACCGTTGCGTCTACATTAATATTGATATAATCCGCTGTAGGCACTGCATTGGATGTTTTAACATCAATGGAAATCAACTGCAGATTCAATTCATCCTTTCTCTCCAGAAACGGAATCTTGATCCCCGCTTTTCCGATCAGTACCTTCGGGTTTTTACGAAGACCGGAAATAATGATAGCAGTATCCGGTGAAGCTTTTACATAGCCGGTCATCATGATAATCAGGATGAAAATCACGATCAGTGCAATTGGCAATACGGTTGTTACAATTGGTGGCATATTTTTTCTCCTTTATGTATCTTTTTGGTAATTGAAAAATGATTTATGGAAAATCTTAATAAACTGCTTAAAGGATCTCTCTGCTAAATCTTTTATCAATACCCATATTTAATTTACCATATTTAATGGATTTAAAAAACTGGAAAATTTGCACATTAAACAGGATATAGTTATATGTAACTATTTGATCCTTTTAATTTGACAAAACATCATTTTCTGACGATCACCTCTCCTCTGCACTCCATGACAGGATTTTCCCAAATGGTCTCGCCGACGCTGTCTACGACGATCCGACCACTTCTGGGATTCTTGATAGATATCACATCACCCACAATATCTGCTTCCACATCAGAATACTCAAACGAAAGATCCGTATCCTCCATGGTACAGTTGATCAGCTTCAGATCCTTGCAATAACAAAGCGGCTGTGTTCCTATGATCCTGCAGTTGATCAATGTCAGACCTTCCGAAAACCATGCAAGATACTCCCCTTTTACAACACTGTCCTTAACAGTGACATTCTTACTATGCCAGAAAGCGTCTTTAGTATCCAACATGCAATTTGTAATTTCAAGATTTTCCATATACTGGAAAGAATACTTACCCTTCATCGTAACATTTTCCAGTTTGACATTCTTGCTGTCCATAAAGATATATTCTGACTCAATCTCCGTATCCTTTAGTATGATATCACTGCTCTTCCATCCAAATTCCAGTGACACGATCCTACAGTCCTCCAATACGATCTGATGGCACTCACGAATGGCTTTAATGCCGTTTAGATTACACTCCCTGATTACGCCATTTTCTGCATACCAAATGGCGGCCCTTGTACTTTCATCCATCGTTGAGCCGCTCATGGAAAAACCTCTGACATGCCACAGCGGATAACGCAGGGAAAAGCTGCAGCCATTCAGCGTAATATCATGGGACTCTTTCAATACGGATTCCCCGTCTGCCGGACCCGCAAACGTACAGTTCTTAATATCACATCCCTGTGTATAATATAATGCCCTTTCCTCATCAAACTGTTGATTTTCAATAACTGTTCTCATACCAATCCTCCCTACTATGACACAATTCATTTTATTTAAGTAAGAAATTTATTAATCAACCATGCAAATCCTCTATCTATCCGCGCGTCAACGTCTTTAAAATGATTTCCGGTATTCCATTTTAATATGGTTTCTTTCACTTCATCGGACAATTTATAATATGCATATAGTTCTCTTGTTGCGTCACCGATCTTAGAGAAAACCCTCTGCCCTGTCTTCTCCTCTTTCGTTCCAAGACTGAGATAGATCAAGCTTTGTTTCGGTAAAGTATGTGTTCTCGCGAATTCTATAAACTTAGGATACCACAACGACCCGGAACAGCATGCCACGCCACAAAATACATCCGTTTGATACATCGACCATAACGCAAACAATCCGGCCAATGAATATCCACCAATCATAAATTGAAGATTATGCTTATCAGAGACATCCTCTCTGTTTATAAAATCACGGATCGCAGGAATCCCTTGTTTTATAATCAGGTCAAGCATCTTATCTGCTTTTCCGGAAAAATCTCCTATTCCTTCTATATGCTGCCTCCAAGGCGATAATTCCCCATTCCAATCCTTTACTTCAACGGCAGCCAACAGAAAGTCTTCTTTCTTGACTCCATCTTCTAATGATAACTCTTTTATCCTCTGCCAATGTTCCTCAACTTTATGTAACTGCTCTGACATCATCGGGCAGACCAAAACCATATGCGCGTTACCGCTACCCACGAGGCAGAGCTTATGTTCTTCTATGCAGCCTCTTATACAAACCATTTCTTATATACTTCTTTTAAATTATGTCATTTTAAAAACAAATGGCACAGCTATAAGCTATGCCATATAGCAGGCGTCCGGATTCTAACCGGAGTAACCGCTGTCACGGCATAATCACCCTATACGACTACTTGCTTTTGTATTGTACCATATCTTTCCTACAAACTCAATCAGCTTCTTATTCCGCGTCCCGAATCTTTTTTCGTAACGGCAGGATCAAACCCGGTGACACGGACAGTTCATCCACACCCATCTTCAGAAACGTATCTGTCAACGACATATCCGCCCCCAGTTCCCCACAGATGCCTGCCCAAATGCCTTCTTTATGCGCATTTTCTACTACCATACGGATCATCCTAAGAACCGCCTCGTGATGCGGGTTATAAAACCGGTCCAACCGATTATTCTGCCGGTCGACTGCCAAAGTATACTGCGTCAGATCATTGGTGCCTATGCTGAAAAAGTCAACCTCTTTCGCCAGCAGATCGCTGATCATGGCTGCCGCAGGGGTCTCGATCATAATACCCTGTTCTACGTCATCATAAGGTACGCCTAAAGTGGAAAGTTCTTCCTTAACTTCCGTCATAATTTTTTTGATATCCCTGATCTCATCCAACGACGTAATCATCGGATACATAATGGCGATCTTTCCATAATTGCTTGCACGCAGCATTGCCCGAAGCTGGGTCTTAAAGATCTCCGGCTCGTTTAAGCAGATCCTGATCGCACGGTAACCCATCGCAGGATTCTCTTCGTTTCCAAGCTGAAAATAATCCGCCTGTTTGTCCGCCCCGATATCCAGCGTTCGGAATATCACACGCTTGCCCGCCATTGTCTCAGCAACCTGCTTATATGCCGAAAACTGCTCTTCCTCCGTAGGAAAGGTTGACTTCCCCAGATAGAGAAATTCACTCCGAAACAGTCCGATACCGGCGGCATCATTTTGCAATACTGCTCCCAGATCGGACACATTTCCAATATTCGCATATAAGTGCACTTTTTGTCCACTCTTTGTAACAGTTTCCTTGCCCTTTAAATCCAGCAAAAGCTGTTTCTGCTCCTCATCCCGCTTTTGCTTCTCCCGATAAGAAATCAGGGTATCCGCATCCGGATCAATGATCAGCGTCCCAGTATAACCATCTACAATCGCTGTTTTATGATTCCACTCTTCCTTAATATCTACCTTGATTAAGGCCGGGATGCTCATAGTTCTGGCAAGGATTGCCGTATGGGAATTGGTAGAACCATGCCTTGTCACAAATGCCAGAAGCTTAGTCTTGTCCATCTGCACCGTCTCGCTGGGCGCCAGATCCTCAGCGGCAATGATACAGGGCTCTTTCAGCTCATCCGCGCCGTGACCGCCTCCCAGCACATTGATCACGCGCTCCGAAATATCCTTTACATCAACGCTTCTTGCTTTGAAATATTCATCATCCATATTAGCAAACATTTCAGAAAAATTGTCCCCTGTTGTTGCAACGGCACATTCGGCATTGATTCCCTGATTTTTGATCAGATTATGGATCGAATCATTATAATCATCATCCTCCAGCATCATGGCATGTACTTCTAAGATCTGGGCGTTGATTTCTCCCACTTCTACAACCGCTTTTTCATGGAGTGCATTTAACTGTTCAATGGCTTTTTTCTTCGCGTTTTCATAGCGGGTAATCTCTGCCTCGATATCCTCTACCCGCTTCCTTTCAACATTATTTTCATGTTTTTTATAATAGAAGATACTCCCTATTGCAATCCCGTCAAATATCTTCGTTCCCTTACATGTTTCCATGAAACAATACGCTCACTTTCCCAAATTTCTAATCTTTCGATCCAAGACATATATTATAAATTATCTTTCATAAACTTTTCCATTGCCGCAATCGCTTCTTCCTCATCCGCTCCATCTGCTGTAATGCGCACTGTATTGCCCTTCTTGATACCCAGTCCCATGACTGCCATCAATTTTGTCACGTTGGCCTCTTTACCGTTTATTGAAATCTTAATTGACGACTGAAAATTCTTTGCCTCTTTTGCAAGCTGTCCCGCAGGTCTTGCATGTATGCCGATTTCATCCGTAATCACATAATCAAACTGCTTCATAAAACAAACTTCTCCCTTTATATTTAGACTTATTACTTAGTATTGAATCTTCAGATCCATTCTATTTTATTAGAATACCATATTTTATCTGAAATATTCATTGCCGGCATAACAGCTTTTTACGATAATATAAAAACACTGTCCCGCAGATCATCGCTGCCAACGCGTCTGCACAACACTCCGCATAATAAATACTCATGACGTTTCCCGTGAACAACGGAAAGATAACCGCGAACGGTACTAAAAGAAAGACCTTTCTAAGCAAGGCCATAAATAAGGAGATCTTCGCCTGTCCCAGACCCATGAAAGTTGTCTGACAGCCCATCTGAATCCCAAAGATCAGCATACCCGCCATAAAGATCGGCGCAACCTTCTCCACAACGCCAATCAAAATCACATCATCTGTGAAAATCATTGCATACATACCCGGAAAGAGCATCACGGAAAGCGTCAACAAAAATGAAACGCCTGTTGTTAAGGAAATAATGATCCGGTACGCCTGCTTTACCCTTGCGGTATTGCCCGCTCCATAATTGTAACTAAGAATCGGCTGAACACCCTGTGTAAATCCGGAAATCGGCGTATTCACAAGCTGCATGATACTCTGCAATATCGTCAGGGAGCCCACATAGATATCTCCCCCGTATTTCTGTAAGCCGCTACTCAATATGACTGCGATCAGGCTTTCCGTACTCTGCATGATAAATGGAGAGATTCCCAGAGACATGACGTTTCCAATTACACGCCACTGAGGTTTTAGATATTCTTTCTGTATATGAAGCGATGCCTTCTTTGACGTTAGAAAATGCAGTACCCAGATCGCGCTAGCGCACTGGGAAAATACAGTCGCTAATGCCGCACCCCGTACTCCCATTTGAAATACCATAATAAAAATAGGATCCAGGATGATATTAAATACTGCTCCGATCAATACGGACGCCATCGCAGTCCTTGACTTACCCTGCGCCGTAATAAACGGATTCAATCCGATCACCAGTTGGACAAAGGGCGTTCCCAAAAGATAGATCCTTAGATAATCTCCTGCATATGGATAGGTTGCGTCACTGGCGCCGATCAGATAAAGAAACGGCTTCTCGACATAATAAAATACAACCATTAAGATAACAGAAAAACACAGTAGTATGACAACTGCATTAGAAAGGATCGTGGCAGCACGCTTCTTGTCACCCTGCCCCATGGCAATTGCCGCAAGCGGTGCGCCTCCTGCGCCCATTAATGCGCTAAATGCCGAGATCAGCATGATGACAGACAGTGTAAGTCCCACTCCTGTCAGAGCATCCGGCCCTACGATATGACCGATATACATTCTGTCAACAAGATTATAAAGCAAATTAATAAGCTGTGCGACCAATGTGGGAATCCCCATAGATATCATCAGCTTACCCATTCGCTCTGTTCCCAGTTTTTCTTCCGAACGCATGATTTTAATAACCATGCCTTTCCGTAACCTGTGCATCCGCGCCACAGGCACAATATTTTTTCATTCCATCTAACAAAAACAATCCCAAAGGATCCTATCATCGCAGCTCCGGCACAACCGCATAAAAAATCAGATCCTGATCGCTGTTATTGATCAGACTGTGCGCGTGTCCCTTTGGACAATAATGGCAGTCTCCAGCTTTTAAGATCTCTTCCACATTGTCATAAATAGCCTTGCCTTCACCTTCCACGATAAAAACTACTTCACAGTTAGCCTCATGGGTATGCAGCCCGATAAACGCACCTGGTTCCAGTCGCCCCCGCATGATCTTTGTATTCTCATCCTCGTACATTTTCAAATTGGTATTGCCTTCTCCGCCCTTAAATTTAAGGTGCGCCTGTTCTGTAATCTTTTCAAATTCAATTTTCATGACTAATTCTCCTTTTTTATAAAACTAGATCCCATACGGCATTTAATACCAGAGGCTTTAAGAAAAAGTGAATCAGAAACATAGCCGTTAAAATAATGATCGGTTCATATCTTCCGAATCTTTTCTTCGCTTCGTATCCCTCAGAAGACTGTTTCACAATCCTTTTCGCCGCCATCTTCCATAAATAATATCCCGCGACAGTTCCTATCGTATTCGTAATCAGATCATCAACATCCGTCAACCGAAAGGTAAAGATCTGTAATATCTCTATCAGCAATGACGTCGCAAATCCTGAAAAAAGCGTTGCTTTGAAAGAACGGTACTCTTTCCAGAGCGCAGGCAGTAAAAATCCCATCGGCATAAATAAAATAATATTCAACACCGTATTTTTAAGATATTCCACGGGTTCATTTACAATATCAATCAAGGGAATCCATTGAAAATGAAGTTCTATTCTCAAAGAATCAAACGTAGGAATACCCGTCACGAAAAAGACGCCAATTAAATAAAATGCAAAAACCAACGTCATAAGGAACTTTCTAAAACCGCGCTGCTTGAATACAAAATATTGCAAAATAGCAATAACCGGGATCACAAGGATCCATATCGGAAAACAATCTACCCCAATGATAAACAGCCGAACCATAAAATAACCTCCCCTTTCTCAAAACCTGTAAATTTATGGTTCATTATATCAAAGGGCTTGATTACTTACTATATGGTTACAATTTTTATAATAGATACTTAAAAAAATCTTTATCTTTACTCAATATATACCTCATATCCCGCCTGGTTCTCGCTGGTGGACTGCCCCCGGCTTAAGACCACGGTACAGCCTGACGGATTAATCACGCGCACCTCCGGAAATGCCATTACCGTACCATCCTTCGCAGTTGCCGTGACAGTCAGCTTCAGACCGGTTGCCTCCTGCAAAGCTTTAATATCCGTTGCCGCATAGGTAAAAAGTTCTCCGTCCTTTAACACTTCCCCGCCAAGGATCTCTCCGCCTCTCACTTCTCCTTCGGAAAATATCAATGTCAGGACATCAATATCCTTTCCGCTCATATTAGCAATATAAATACAGTTAGAATATACACCCAGCTCCGCAAGAAGATCGTTGGAGGAAATCGAACTGGCAACATTTCCCATACTGCTTTCCGAATCAACAAGCGCGTTTCCTCCCACTTCATTACCAGACAGATTTCCTGAAATACTATCGGAAGATACTCCCGCCATATCCGCGGAAACATTAAGTGAAACACTTCCTGTAAGATCTATGACATCACCGCCTGTGTTTCCAAGCGCCATATTATCAGAAATCGTTTCGCCTTCTTTTTTACCGCAGCCTACGGCAAACAGAAGAAGAATCATACCATAAAAAATCTTATGTTTTTTGTTTTTCATTTTTCCCCATTTCCGCGCTGCTTTCTATGCGGCGCCTCTTTTTAGCATAGTAGTGTCCTTTAGCATTTTCATTAATGATTGCGAAATAATCGACAGCCTTTATTCATTATATAGTATCGGGCAAAATTTTACAAGAATAGCGGATGATCAGATTAGTTTTTTGCGAGGAGAAAAAGGAGATAAAATTTATATTACAGCTTATTATGTTTAAGCAGCCATTCCAAACACTCCGATTCGGAGATCATGTCGATCACTTCAATCTCCTCCGGCAAAAAAGGAGAACACTGCCAACATTCAATATCATAATGCCAGCCTTCTTTTTGCAGGATTTTTTCATATTCTAATGCCACTTCAAAGTCATCGGCATAATACATATCTTTTACAAATTCCGATAGTTCCTTTTCTTCTAACGGAAATCTGCTTAAATCACACGAAGATTCAAAATATACATCTTCAAACTGTGTAAAATATATCGGTTCTATATGTTGTTCAAATTTTATCAAAAAATATACACCTGCAAATTTGTTTTCCTTTTTTAAGTTCCAGTCAACATTATCAAGATATTGGTATAATTCATTCTTTGAATGTAACAGCATATTTATCTTATCCCTCCCACTCTCATAAACAGTCATCAATATATGTCACTTTTATTCTATATTATTTTATTGCTAATAATTTATTGGCGCAAGTCATTTATTGAACAAAATTTTACACCGCAATCAAAAAAGCAATCATCTGTTTCAAAACGATTGCCTTTTCCATAATAATGTATTATCTCCAGATATTATCCCCAGAAATCATATTTATTCAAATGACTGCTGGTTGTATTGCCGTCAGGCAGATAACTGCCGGACAGATTTTCCAGATTTGCGCTGGCATTGTCCGCTATTCTGGAAGAAACATAGGAAATCCTGGTTGTCAGCTTGCTATCTTTCCCAAAGACTTTTTCCAGTTGTTCTAATGACGCTCCCTTGAGCTTCTCCTGATCGATCTCCAGACTGCCGTCTTTCTTGGTTGTGATTCCGATCTCCGCCAGAGCTTCCTTATGCTGGTCAGGAAGTTCTTTTAAGCTTCTCCTGTAAAATTCATTCAATGCGCCGGAAGTATCCTTCATACTTTCCAGTAGTTTATTATACTTTTCTACCAGCTCTTGCGCCTTTTTTGTAATTTCCGTAGTATCCCCGGATTCTTTAACCTTTTCCCAAATACTGTCTTTCCCGGATGCAGACAGCTTCTGTGCTATTGTATCAAGTTCTTCCGCCGCCTTTTCCTGTTTTTCATATTTTGTCTTTTCTGTTTTACTCAGTCTCTTGTTTGCCATCAGCTTCTCTGAGATCATGTTATTGCTATTGCCGCCATTCACATAATCCAACAGGCTGTGTCCATTTACTGGCGTACCCGCTCTTCTTGCTGATTCATTTAACATCTGGTTCGTCACTCTCATATTTTTGACCCCTTTCCATTTCTTATTTCTCACATCGGCTTACATAACCGCAGCCTTGTACTCCGCATATTCCTGCTTCACCTTCTGGTATCTCGACTTCGGCACCGAAATCTCTTTACCTGTGGTAAGGCGGCATATATAACTACTGATACGCTCCACATACCGCATATTTACTAAAAAACTCTGATGTACCCGGACAAAACCATAGGGAATCAGATCCTTTTCGATCTCGCCCAATTTCTTATAAAGACCATACTCCTCATTTGCTGTATAAAATACATTCTTATGCCGCTCTGTCTCAATATAGATAATCCGCTGAACCTCCAAGGAAATCGTTCCTTCCACAAAAGAATAGGTGATCTTCTCATTTTTCCGGTTCAACTTATCTATGATCTCATCCAGACATTCTGACAAAGTCTTTTCTAAATTTTCCTTCGCCAAAAAACGGGCAGCATCTACACGATATCCCTCCAATGCATAGTTCAGCAATGCTGTGACGATAACAATCGGAAGATCCTGATAGATATCTTTGATCTTCCTTACTGTCTGGAGACCATCGACTTGATCCATATTAATATCTATGAATATAATTGCAAAATCGGAAAGCCTTCCCATATCCCGGCATAACTCCACACCGGATGTATATTCTTCAACCGTAATACCAATTCCTTTTACCTGATCGTACTGTTCTATCAGTTCCCGCACTTGCTGTCTATCCTTGACGCAGTCATCACACACAGCAACTAACATCTGCTATACCACCTTTCCCTCATATATTTTATCGGCAGACTTCTGTTTTTATCCATGGGCAATGTCACGAAATGACTATTTTTAACACTAAATGACTATGAAATTATTTTGTGGCATTAAAATACTTCCTCTCTGAATGACAGCTGACCTTATCATATCCATACATAAATATAACAACCGCTGTCAACCATAACGCGCTCAAAAGAAACCTGTAGTTGGTAGCAATCCGGCGTTTTTAATGCTATCATGAAGTTCAAAATTACAGATTATGAAAGGGGAATATTTATGAAAAAGAAGTTGTGCAAATTGATGCTCGGCATTACAGCGGCCGCCTTTCTTTTAGCAGCCTGCGGAGACAAAGAAACAACGGCTCCCGCGGAAGATTCTTCCATAGAAGAAGAGGAATCTGAAGCAGATGCGACGGAAGAAGAACCTTCCGATACGCCTGAGGAGAACGCAAAAGATGAGGACACAGAAAATTCCGACGATTCAGATGATTCGATGACAGAAGAAGAATTTAATGAACTGATGGCCCAGTTGGAGGAAACCGGAGAAGTTCCAGAAGAATATAGATTTCCTACTTTCCCTAAACCGACATGTCCCTATATAGGACTTACCATATCGGAAATCTTAGATGAGGGATTTGATCTCTGTGGATACGGAAGCTCATCCTGGGGATCCAATTATCAAATTATGGTTCAGATGCAGAAAGATTACGCTTATCTATATCTGAATCTGGATGTTGACAGCGAAACATACGATGCATATCAGGAAGTGGATTCGGATGGGAAAATAGATTTTATATCCGATCATTTTATCGAAGAAAAAGCGACGGATTCCAACTGCACTCTCGAATATCTGATCTATACCAAATCACAGCTGGAGGCTTGCGCCGCGGACGGTAACTGTACCAGAGAAACATCCATGGAAGGCAAAACTTACAGCGAACTGATGGCGGAAGGTTATCAGGAGAGCGACAAAATAAGCAGCTTCGGCGATGATATTTTTATTAAATTCTGCGATGAAAATTATCAACAGGGATATATCATTTTGCTTGATCTAAGCGAAAAAGGAGAGGACGTTGATACCTTCGGGTTCTGGAGCGAAGTGGAACCCCGTTTAAGCGACTATACCGTAATGGCAGCTTACGCCATTAAATAATATTCATAATGCTATTCTTCTCTCTCAGCCTGCGGTCTGCAATATTAGGACCGCAGGCATATTTCAGAACAATTCTACTCTTTCAAGAAGGAAATCAATTAGATTGCAATGGAATATCCCATCATTATCATAATAATTATGTGAAATGTCCATACGGATTACAACCTTCTTAAAAAAATCTTTGGTCAGCAGAAGGGATGCCAATTCCGATGCCCCTTTCGCCTCTGTGTCCATTCTGAATGCAGATTGAATATATATCTCCTTATCCGCATCATTTACAACAAAATCAATCTCTTTCTGTAAATTTTGTTTTCCGGTTCTGTCGCTTACAACTCCGACATCCACGGAATAGCCTCTTTTGATAAGTTCATTGTAAACCATATTTTCCATAATATGACCCGGATCATACTGTCTGTAATTTAGTCTCGCATTGCGAAGACCAATGTCGGTATAATAATATTTATTGGGATACTTAAAATAAGTTTTTCCCTTCACATCGTACCGCCTGACCATATGAATCAGAAAAGAGTCAATCGTATGATCGACATAGTTTGCAATCAGCGTCGGATTGACCTTCTCATTTTTCATACTTGTCAGGGCATTGGCAATATTGGTCGGATTTGTCAATGAACTTATTTGAGATGCCAGAAAATCCAGAACGTCATTTAAGATATCCTCACGTTCAATCCCGTTTCTTTCCACGATATCTTTGATATAGAGTTCCTTATACAAAGAAGACAGATAATCTTTCTTATCCTTTTCATCCTCCATTGAAAGTATCCGCGGCATACCCCCATAAAGCATATAGCTATCTAAAGCACGACGTTCATCCCCGCCAAGATAGGAATAATATTCTTTAAAAGACAGCGGATAAACATGGATCTGTGTTGCACGTCCCCTAAATTCTGTTGCAATATCACTTGACAGCCCCTTAGAATTGCTTCCTGTAACGTAAACATCAAGATTTCCGTATGCTTTCAGCTCATTCAACATATCATAAATGGTAACTTCAATGCCTCCATTCTCCTCATCTATAACCTTTGCTGTCAGCTGAACCTCATCAATAAAAAGATAGAATTTTATATTTTTGTTTTTCTGCACCAATGATTCTATATATTCGCATAAAATGATTGGATTTCTGTATTTATAGAATCGTCTTTGATCAAGCTCTATCCTAATGATCTGCTCATCCTGCACACCCTGATCCAAAAGATATTCATAGAATAAATCAAACAGTAAAACGGACTTTCCGCACCTTCGGATGCCCGTGATTACTTTAACCTCTCCATTCCACATAGAGCGGATCATTCGATTCAAATAAAAATCTCTTTTGATCATTTCCTTTACCTCGTACTTACGTCGCATAAGACGCAACTTTTCTGTATAGTATATTCGAAATTTTTAAAAATATCAAGAAATATACCAAAAATATCCTTTTCTTTACCATTCTCTTTTTATCTCATCCATAGAAATATCATATTTCTCCAAAAATTCTTCCATATCCTTATCATTCCTGATCAACATTACTTCCGTAAATTTTCCGGTGCGAAGTTCCTTAAAACCTGCAACTTTCTCTCCGTTACAAATACTGCTTTTAATGACCGGCTTCTGCTCCTCTTTATTGTATGGTTCCTTTTTTACCTTCTTACGAAACATTTTTTCCTCCATAATGACTATTTTGCAAACAGGCTGTAATTATAAAACTCGTTATTATCCCTTATATATGATCTTTCGGAACGCTGCCGCAACGGTCCCTGCGCTTATTGTACCATAATTGCGCACGCTTTTTGCGCATAATTCAAATTGCGAAGCAATTTGTAATAAGCACTGCTTCTGTGCTTATTTTACCATATCCTTTATATATGATATAATAGGCTGATACAATTTTTTGATTTTTTCAAGTAAATTTTGGATATTGATGTATCTTTAAGATCATCCGATTATAAAAATCAAAAGTTACACAATTGTCTAGGATTATTTTTTATAGAAAGAGGAGGACGACCATGCAGATCCCGGTTAATCAAAATGCATCCAAAAATGCACGATTGCTGTTAAACTATCTATCAGAGACAGCAGGAAACGCAATCATTACCGGCCAGCATACCCAGACGAATCCTATGGAGGAAATTTCTTATATTGAAAATATTACAGGAAAATCGCCGAAACTCCGGGGATTTGAGCTGCTGGCATATTCTCCTAATATCAATTACGATGACACCACCGAAGAATGTATGACAGAAGTTCTGGAGAACAGGGATACTCTGCAGACTGCCTTAAAATGGGCAAGGGAATGTGACGGAATCCTTACCTTTACCTTTCACTGGTTTTCTCCCATCGGCGGTCGTGATAAGAGTTTCTATGCATTTAATACAGACTTTGATGCAGATCGTGTATTGATCGAAGGAACGCCGGAAAGAACTGCATTTTATCGAGATATGGACATTATTGCTAAGCAGCTTAAAATATTTTGTGATGAGGATATCCCTATCCTCTGGCGGCCGTTACACGAATCAGAAGGTATCTGGTTCTGGTGGGGCGCAAAAGGTCCGGAGACGGCGCGGGAATTGTATAAGCTGATGTATGACTACTATGTCAATGTACATAAGCTGGATAATCTTCTCTGGGTCTGGAACAATCCGCTGGAACAGGGCTATCCGGGAGATGATTATGTCGATATTGTTTCGAGGGACATCTATCTTCCGGAATATAAAACGACAGATTATCATCAGGAATACCTTGAGCTGGTCAACGCAACCAGCAAAAATAAAGTTGCCGCTCTTGCCGAGATCGGAATCCTGCCGGATATCGAACTGCTACAGGAATCCCACACGCCTTGGGCTTACTATATGGTATGGTCGAAAGAGTATTGTATCGGTGAGAAACATAACTCCTCTGAATCTTTAAAAAAGATGTATCATAGCAAATACGCGGTGACTCTATAGTCACCGCTTGCTTTTTTCTTTTACCTGCTATCAGGTTGGTTTTCTGACCACACAATGCTGACGAAGCCCTTTCCTGGCCTCAAACAGTTCCAGCTTCATCCCGCTGATCTCACAAAGACTCTGTATATCATCCTTTGAGTAAACATGAACATCCCCTTTATGTAAGACCATGTTGACTATCGGAAGCTGGATATGGTTCATAAGCCACAACAATACTTTGTTGCACGGCGCCATTTCCCTTAAAATAAACCTGCCTCCCGGACGCAGAACCCTATGCAGGCTCATAAAAAATTTTTCAGGATGGGGGTAATGATGAAAGCTCAAGGAGCAGGTGACTACGTCAAAGCTGTTGTCCTCAAAAGGAAGATTTTCACAATCCCCTGCAACAAAGCGTATTCCATCTATATGCTTTTTGTTTGCAGTTTCTATCATTTTCTCCGACAGATCCACTCCGGTATAATTTCTATCCGGATAATCCCTTTTGAACATAGCAAGCATTGCCCCTGTGCCGCAGCCGGCATCCAGCAAGTCAGAAAACGGCTCTTTCGCCGCTTCCGCCAGCACTTCCGGATAATCTTTACGGCATACATTGTAAATGCTTAGATCGTCATCATCAAATTTTGCCGCCGCCCGGTCAAATTCCTTTTGCGACAGTTTTTTGTATTCTTCACTCGTCATAGTAAATCTCCATTCTTATTTAGCCTCTCCCTTGCAGTATACCATATTATTTCTGTTTCGGCATCCCCCAGTATTTCAGCGGCTGTTTTTTTGATCAGGTTCATTTTTTTGCTTTCATCAAGCATTTTGATATCCAAAATATGATGCAAACAGTTCAGTCTGTGCCGTTCGGACTCCGTAATTTCTTGCAATACTGCGTACAAAGCTTATCCGTACAATTCGCACATTTCAACGCTTCATTTGAATATTCCCAAAATCGCTCAGGATGCAAAAGCACACACAGTTCCCATACAATCCACACAACTATGGACATCAGAAAAAGGCTGCGCGAAAAGAATCCTTTGACAAATAACTGCGGGCTGAACATCATCAAATGATCCCAGTTAAAAATACGGCAGGTCGTGCAGCAGCGGTTCTGCATGATCAGACGGAATGGACACCAGACCAGCACGCAGATCAAATCACATACGTAAAATACAACTGTGATCATAAATAACAATGCATCATCAATTACCTTATGCGTATACAGCACACCCAATACAATAATCAGTGCTGTCCATAAAACAAATACTTTATATGCAGATTTTGTTGTCGACACAATATACTGCTTGAGCCGCTGGACATTCACTTTTTCTCGAATTGGACGAAATCGGAGTCGAAACAGCTTCTGCGAACCAAGTGGAATCCGGTTCTTTATAGGAACTACCTGTAGCAACATGTCGGCCATCCAGATTGCCCATATAATATGAAATGGCGAAAAACGCTTGAAAAAATTCAAACCATTCATAATCTCAAATGATTCTCTGTCTGCTACATACATCATCCCGCAAAGACAGCATATTATGCAGCGCCCGACCAACTTTATTATGTATAGTTTCCGTATACCAGAGGCAGGTTGCATCTTTTTATCTTTTCTATTTTTCATCTGTATTCCTATTCTGCTATTGCTTTAAATGACTGATTTACATTGTCCTTCGCTTATATTATACGCCTCCTGAAACTTTTTTGCACAATCAGATTTTATTAAAAATAATCAAATTAACGCTACCCAACCTTACTGAATAAAATATGAAAAACAGGTAAAAGAGAGATTTATGAATTTTATCACATCAAACGACGGAACAAAAATTGCCGTTTACGATTTTAATCCGCATGGAAAGCAGACGGTTTTCCTCATTCACGGATGGCCGCTGTCCCATCAAATCTTTGAGTATCAGATCAATCTGCTGACCGACTGTGGATATCGTGTAGTAGCAGTGGATCTAAGAGGTTTCGGCAAATCAGATACCCCTGCAAACGGATATTCCTATGACCAAATGTCCACCGATATTTATCAAATAGTTCGACATCTTTGTCTTAAAAATTTTATTTTGGTGGGTTTTTCAATGGGCGGAGCAATTGCTTTAAGATATATGAATTGTTACCATGGAGCCGGCGTGTGCAAGCTGATCCTGCTTTCTGCCGCCGCCCCATGTTTTACGCAGCGTCCCGGCTTCCCATACGGAAAATCGCCACAGGAAGTCGATGACCTGATAAGCCTTGCCCAAACCGACAGACCACAACTATGCCAAAACTTCAGTAAGCAGCTTTTTGCACAACAACATTCCAGCGCAGTTGTTGACTGGTTCAAGGACATTGCTTTGTCTGCGTCAGGAATCGGAACAATTAAAAGCGCTATTGCCCTGCGTGATGAAGACAGCCGGAAAGATCTCGGATGTGTCCACGTTCCCACATACATTATCCATGGCGACAAAGATCTCATTGTTTCCAGCGAGCTTGCCGAATTACAACACAAAGGCATCCCCGGTTCAAAGCTGATAACCTTACCTGACAGCGGTCACGGAATCATTTATGATCAGCTTGAAAAATTCAATAACATATTTATGGAGTCCATTACTGATTAATAAAATACCCTGTTACAGAGCCATATTCTACTCTGTAACAGGGTATCATCTTTTATTTTACTTACGTCAGGGCGACTTTTCTTTAAAGCATATTCACAATCGCAATCAGCCCAAACATCCCCATTCCAAGGCTCGGCATGACAATCCCCGGAAGATCATAAAACCATTCGGGCTTTATCTTTCTTAGTCCCACACCCACCAGCAGAAATACGAAAGAACAGTATGTATAAAAAATCCCGCAATGACGCTCACATACATTTCCATTTACCTCATTAAACGCTTAATCTTCCGGTGCCCAAGCAGAAAAATTCCGTTCCTGTTCTTCTAAAGTGGATGTGTAAAATCGTTTACCATTGTCCAACTCTTTTATCTGCTGCATTTCGGCATCATTCAGTGTAAAATCAAAGATATCAAAGTTATCCTTAATATGCTGTGGATTGGTTGACTTCGGGAAGATGATGTTTCCTTCCTGAATGTGCCAACGCAGTATAATCTGCACATTGGTCTTTCCATACTTCTGAGCCAGTTCAGTAAAAATCGTTTGATTGATAAGACCGGGATCGCCGTGTCCGATAGGATACCATGATTCGATAACTGTGCCGTAAGGGGCAAGTCGCTTTTTCAGAGCATCTTGCTGATAGTACGGGTGACATTCCACCTGTAGTACAGCAGGCTTGATCGTTGCCGCCTCGCAGACTTCTTCCAGACGTTCAGATTCAAAATTGCTAAGACCGATTGCCTTTACCTTACCTTGTGCCACAGCCTTTACCTTACCTTGTGCCACAGCCTTTTCCATATCTTTCCATGCACCCATATAATCGCCCACCTGCTGATGGAGCAAAAGCAGATCAATATAGCCGATGCCCAGACGCTCTAACATCTTGTCAATACCAGCCATTGTCTTTCCCTCGCCGTACTCACTCGGCCACAGTTTGGAAGTAACCCAAATTTCATCTCGCGGGATACCGCTTTCCCGGACGGCTGCACCTACGCTGCGCTCATTTTGATAGGCATGAGCAGTGTCAATATGCCGATATCCTAATTTTAAAGCGCTAAGACACGCTTGCTTTGTTTCTTCGCCTTCCGGCACCATGAATACTCCCATGCCAAACTGCGGGATTTTTGTTCCGTTATTTAATGTGATATATGTCTGTGTCATCTTGATTTCCTCCTCATTATGAAATATTTATTCTCTTTAACCATTTTTCAAGCATCTTATCACTTTTGCTGCATCGTCGCCATTTATCGCCAGACCCCCTTTTATCGTTGCGTTAGGGCAAAACCTTGCGATGTCGTTTAAAGAATTGGAAAAGCCACTTCCTCCGTGAGAATAATTCTGTCCTGCGTGTGAAAAATACGCAATCAATATCTTAGCCATAAATACCTCCTGTTATCTGTTATGAAATATCCCTCATTGTTCCAGCTTTTCATATTCTTCGGATACAAGTTTCCGTGTTTGGTTCATGCTTGATCTCCTTAACCTTCCATCATTCCGGCACACTGTTTCAGGTACTCCGTAATAGGAAGATGCTGCGGGCAAGCACGTTCGCATTGTTTACAGTTAATGCAGTCCGAAGCACGGTGTCCCTCTGCTGCAACATTTTGATAACTTTGAAGTGCCTCTGTCATCTGACCGTTTCCAAGCTGCTTATTCACTGCGGAGAAGATATCCGGAATTTTAATTTGTTTCGGGCAGCCGTCAGTGCAGTAATGGCATGCTGTACAGGGGATTGTGGAGGAATTGCCCATAATTCGCTGCGCCTGCTGAATGATTTTTTGTTCTTCTTCATTCAATGGTTGGAAATTCTTCATGTAAGAGAGGTTATCTTCCATCTGCTCTATATTTGACATACCGGACAGTACCGTAATGATTCCGTCTAATGATGCTACAAAACGGATCGCCCATGAAGCATAAGACATATCCGGGTGATAATCTTTGAACAGCTTCTTCACCTCTACCGAAGGATTGGCAAGCGTACCTCCTTTTACCGGCTCCATAACAACAATAGATTTACCGTGTTTTCGCGCTACTTCATAGTTGGCTCTGGAAGTCACGGATGGATTTTCCCAATCCGCATAGTTAATTTGAAGCTGAATGAAATCCACCTCCGGGTGTTTTGTGAGAATCCTGTCAAGAAGTTCCGGCCCGGCATGATACGAGAATCCAAAGTACTTAATAAGCCCCTCCGCCTTACGATCTTTCACGAAATCCCAAAGATGATACTTATCGTACTTGGTATAATTGTTCTCCATAAAAGCGTGCAGCAGATAATAGTCAAAATATCCTGCGCCTGTCCGCTCAAGACTGGTATAAAATTGCTGTTTTGCCGCTTTTTCATTCGGTGCCATCATGAATGCATTCAATTTAGTTGCCAATGTATAGGATTCTCTCGGATAACGGTCAACAAGTACTTTCTTGATATCCTGTTCCGAAGTTCCATAGACAAAAGCGGTATCAAAGTAGGTAAAACCTGCTTCCATAAACAAATCTACCATCTTTTTAACCTGTTCGATATCCGTACCCGACTTCCCTTGGGGTAGACGCATCAATCCGAATCCCAACTTTGGTGTTTCTTTTCCAAAATAATCCGACATTGTTTTTTCCTCCTTAAAAAATACTTATTTTTGTTTTTTAATCTATATATTCCGCTCCCATGTTCACTTCTTTGCGCTGTCCGTAAACCTGTATCCCGGAAAGTGCCTTTTCCAACTCCTGAAATTCTTCATCGGACAGTTCCACTTTCCACGCTCCTAAATTTTCAAGGATTCTCTCTTGATTTTTGGAACCCGGAATCGGAACAACGTGGGGATACTTGTGTAACATCCACGCCAAGGAAATCTGCGCATTTGTCGCCTGCTTTCTCTTTGCCATATCTGATACCAGATCAAGGAACGGCTGATTGGCAATGATATTATCTTTTCTAAGCTGCGGAACCCATTTACGCACATCATCCCCAGAGAACTTTGTTTCTGTCGTCACCTTGCCGGAAAGGTAACCGCTGGCAATGGGTGAAAAAGAAACAAATCCGATATTATTTTTAAGACAGTATGGAATGACTTTCTTTTCGTAATCCCGCTCCATCATGGAGTAGATATTCTGAACCGCCGAAACGGGTGTCACATGATGTGCCCTGTCAATAAAATCCGTTGTTACCATGGAAAGCCCCCAACCGCGGATCAGACCTTCTTCAATCAGCCGCCCCATGCCTTCCGCAACATACTCAATGGGGACACCCGTATTGATCCTGTGAAGATAATAGAGATCCACATAATCTGTCTGGAGCCGTTTCATAGATGCCTCCAGATGCTTCCTAAGCGCATCATAGGTAGAACCGCCGCGCTTTACTTCACCTGTACCGATAAACATTTTTGTCGCCAGTACAACATCTTTTCTGCGTCCTTTAATCGCTTTACCTACAATTTTCTCGTTATGTCCGGTCTGCATCATATAAGGACCATAAGCCTCAGATGTATCAAGGAAATTACAGCCATAATCCAGAGCCTTACGGATCGCTTCAATACTGTAATCCTCTGATGGAATTTTACCGTAACCGTGCGAAAACCCCATACATCCCGTGCCGATTTCAGAAACAGTAAGACTGCCTAATTGCCGCATCTTCATATCTGCTGCCCTCTTTCTTAATTTCCTAATTGTTTAATAACCCTTGCCGGGTTTCCACCCACAACTGTATCCCGTGGCACTTCTTTGGTGACGACCGCACCTGCAGCTACCACCGCATTTTCTCCTACCGTTACTCCTGCCAGAATAGAAGTGTTCGCCCCGATCCATGCATTTTTCTTAATATGCACCTTACCTACCAATAAGACCATGTGATCATCAAAATCATGATTGGCTGTAAGAATAGACGCGTTTGGCCCTATCATTACTCCGTCCTCTATCTCCACATCTCCTCTTGCCATGACTGTGAGACTGTGATTGATAAATACATGCTCTCCAAGCTTCATATTCTTTCCCATATCAATCTGCATGGGTGCCATGATGTTGCTAGTGTCGGGCATATTCGGAATCAATTCATGGAGCAGTTCCCTGCACTTAGGTTCCATAGGGTCTGTATGATTGATCTTGAAACACATACTGCTGGAACGCTGAATCTCCTTCCAGGTTTCCTGATAACTCTCATCTGCCATATTTACACGTTGAATTTCTGCTGACATACTTTTTACCTCCTACACATAAACCCGATAATAATAATCTTTATTCTAAAAAATTATTGAATTGATTTTATTAATGTGTTACCATGTAACTACTGTTACATATTTCTTAATTATAATTATATTTGCTTTACAGTTACAAATCAATGGACTCTTTTTTGTAATCAGGCACATAAGTAACTCTTTCTCCAAAAAAGTTACTTAAAGTTTTAGGAGAGTAGATTGAAAAATAAGATTGATATCTTATTTTTCAATCGCGAATTTGTGCCTATGGTCCAAATATCGCAGGATGAGAGAAAGGCATAGTTATTAATATGAAACTTAATGGAACAGAGGATTTGCGCATCCGCAGAACTATCACCAATATAAAAAGTGCTTTTGAAGCACTTATCTGTGAGAAAGAATATGATTCCATTACAGTAAAGGAATTGTCCGACCAAGCCATGATCAACAAAAAGACCTTTTATCAGTATTATAACAATCTGGATGAATTGCTCAGCGAATTGAAGACTGATTTTTCATCACGCTATCTGGAGCAGATAGCCGGTTACAGGATTCCCGAAGACATGGATAAGATTAACCGGGCATTCTTCACTTTTTCCGCCTCTGCAGGTGAAGTTTATGACCGGATTACCTGCAGCGGAAGTTATGGAGTTATCCAAAAAGATCTCATGGAACAGACCATGAATGACCGTTGGCATGAATCACGCTGGTTTCAATCTTTTGATGAATATACACAGAGAATCCTCCTCCAGTATGTACAGGTTTCAACCGTTGGTATCTACCGTCAATGGGTCATGGATGGGAAGAAAATGCCCTTGGAGGAATTGATACAGCTTTCTTCCAAACTTATCAATCAAGGGATCAAGAATCTACGATAGGCACAGCTTAGCCATCATCATTATTGATAACAGTATAGTAAGCAGCATGACCGATCTATCTTCTTATATCTAAAACTCTTTCATCTGCATAATCCAGTTCATAAAAGTATCAAAAGTCAATTTTACATTCCCGCAGTTACAATGGTTGCAGGCATCTTCCTTATCCGTAAATAAACGGAAGGTAAGTGAATGCACATTTTTCAAGGCGTTAATCTCTTCCCCGACCATCGTATAGGGAATGAAATGGTCCCTGTTTGCCCCCACAATCAAGACATCCTGTGTGATTTTATCCGCAATGTCCATCATCTGGAACTGGTTCATCTTCTGCGCATACCCAAAGGCATCCTCCGCCTCATATGCATATTTCCCATGCTCCAATCCCCAGCGGATCATCTCATCCTTCTTTGCCAGTCTGCCGAATACAGCATTAATGATTCCCCTGCAGTTATGATCGAGCAGCCATTTCGCTAACTTCATGCGCCGCCCATCGGCAGGGCTGGAAGCAGAAAGGATGACATCCCTGAAATTCGGGAAAACGCTCCATGCGATCACTCTCTTAATCCTTTTCTCAAAGGCCGCTGCACGGGGAGCCAGCATACCGCCGAGGGAAGCGCCGATGATTGTCACATCATCCAGTCCAAAGTAGTCCAGAATTGTCTTCACCGAACGCTCCCACTCATGAGTGAAATGTTTTCCCTGCACCCGCATCACACCGCCCTGTCCCGGTCCCTCAAACAGATAAGTGGAAAAACCGTGTTCCGCAAGGTAAAGCATAGGGATAAAAAATTCCTCAAAATAGCTGTCGTTCCCGCCATGCAGCAGTATCACATCTTTTTCCTCACCTTTTGCTTTTGCCAGCATGACAGGCAGCACGATATCCTCATAAGGCACTTCATAGCGCACTACTTCACCGCTGTCAAAAACAGACCGGTAATAATCGTAGAACATCTCCGTTGCTTTCACATAGTAAGCTTTCTTATCCGGGTCGCCGTCATACATGAAAAACTCACTCATCCGGTAATAAGCAATAGCATTTTCCGTCCTACCTTCCGATACCGCCTTGTCACCCAGAGCAATCAGTTCCCTCTTCCAGTCCTCGCTTGTCTTAATCTTCGGCCCCACAGCCTTTATCTCTTCCAAATCGCCACCGTCCCACATGACGACACGGTTCAGTTGGAAATCAAAATTACTCTGCTCATTGAGCTTATATACGCCTTTTTTGAAATGAATTTCCATAAAACAAAACCTCCCTGTATTTTCAATATGGATATTATCTTCCCTGCCACTTGTAAACTGTAAGCCTGTTATTTAAGTCTTTCGCCAATACACTACCAATTTTTCCCATAGTTATCATAAGATCCTGTAGTGGAAGCACCAGCAATGCCAATCTTTCTGATGCCGTTCTTTTTCAGTCACATAATTGCGGTTTCTATTCTCTCAAGCGGATAATTATGATGCCCGTAATCTTTTTTGCCCGGAGACATTGACATGATGTTTACCTCAAGTTCATGAAGCCACCTGACACCGCTTCTTGCCATATGATCTTCCGGGACATCTCCAAGCATCAGGATTATCGCGGCATCACTTTTGTTTTTGCATTTTCAATAGGCTCCGTAAAAGCCATCCGTTTCCGCCTCAAAATGTACTCTATTCATAATCCGCATACTCTCCTTTTACCTTTCACCTTTGCCTCTGCATATGTCAGCGCCAGCGCACCTCCATAAACCTCCCTGTCTGTTACAGTAAAACCGTTAGCCTTTAAAAAATTCAAATATTCCTGTGGTTTCCATTTATGAAATACCTGAAATCCCGAAAGCTCCATCATCCGTATCTTTAAACGCCCAAATACGCTTCCTGCCGCCGTAAATGTCGGCGCGATCAAGATCCCATCCGGTTTTAACACACGCCTGATTTCTGCCAGCGCCTTTTCCGGAGCCGGCATAATATGCAGGGCATTTGAAATGATTACTGCGTCAAATGTTTCGGGCGCATAAGGAAGCGCTGTTGCATCCTGCACAGAAAAATGCAGTCTGGAGGAATGTTTTCTTTGCTTTGCCTGCTCTATCATCTTTTCTGAAAAGTCCGTTGCTTCCAGCATTTTTACATTCCCCGCAAGCTGCACGGACAAAACTCCTGTGCCGCAAGCAAGCTCCAATACATACATATCCCTGTCCAGCTTTTCCTTCATACGGCGCAGAATCCGTGCATAAGTATTCTTTTCTATTGATATTGTCCTGTCATAGCGTTTTGCCCACCTGTCCCAAAAGCCTTTATTGTCGTTTCTGTCCTGCTTCTTTTTGTATCCGCAGTCGCAGTACGGACCGCCCGAAGCCAGTGTATACTCCCTGACAAAGTCCGATACTCCGCTAGCTTCGCTCATGGTATAATCCAGTCGGCACATGGCAGGAACAAGGTCGTACATCCCAAGTTCCCGCATCAGAGTGCAGATGCCGCAGGCGCTAAAGCGGGCTTCATAACCACTGCCGTCCGGATAAGGATAAAATTCCATGTTCCACGAATAAGGATTTCTGTCTGCAGCCTTCAGCCGCTCCGTAGCTTTCATGGAAGAGATATCCTTATCAGAAAACTTGGATTTTCCGCTCTTACGGCAAAACCACTTCATAGCAGGAATCATCATGGAATCTGCGTAATATGCTGTCAGCTGTTTTACACCAGGCCGCTCCGGCATATTCAGCACAAAAGCAGCAAGCAGGGCGCAGTTGACGATATTCATTTTGAAACGGTCTTCCTTTTCAAATTCCGGCAGTCCGGCAATGATCTCTTTATACCGTGGTTTTGCTTTTACAGCAACTGTTTTTGCCGCCTCCCTGTCCAGTCCAAACTCTGTATTCAGATTCTGTTCAAAGGATTTTCTAAATAACACCCACATCCCCATGGGCATTCCAATGTATTTCATATACAGATTACCTCCCGCTTCTCTGCAGCCAAGGGATACAACGATTTACCCGTCTGCAATATTCCTCATATTCCATGCCGTATAAATTTTTCAACCACTTTTCCTCTGTGTATTTCATAAGCACAGTCATAAAAATCCAGTAGAAAAAGAACAACGGAAGAAAAAATATATTTCCTGCAATAAACAGCGCGCCCGTGCAGAAGAACATAAAAGCTGAGTAAATCGGATTCCTCACCAATGCATAAACACCGGTAGTTGCCAGCCTGTTCTCCTCAATATGGCTGTCTATCTTTGACCGGAACAGCGCTCCTGCCCACAGATACACTCCCAAAATAATCAACAGTATCCCAATAATGAGCAGCGGAATTTTCAGGAAAGTAACCCTGCCCGTTTGAAATGTTGTGCTTTTTCCTGTAATAACAGCGATTACCGTAACGGCAATAATCACTGCACCATAAATTGGACCCACTCCCATCATCGGAAGATGTTTCTTTTTATCTGCCATATACTTCTCCTTTCACACCAACAGCCCAATGACCGCCGTCAAACCTCCCACCAGCAGGGCAACAGGCAGACCCAGCACCTGCCCCACCAAGCTTCCTCGGATATGGAACCAATAGTCCCTGTATTCTTTCATGTTTTCTGTGCCGGGAATACGGACACGTTGGTCATGGCAAACCCAAAGGCAGTCGATGACCAGAGCGTCATACCAGTTCACTACCGTCCAGATGAGATAACTGTATCCAAATCCGTCTACAAAACTCCGAGCGCCGTTAGCGAAGAATACCAGGGCAGCAAAGGCAATGGCAATGACCAGTGCCACCGCCAGCTTTTTAGCATAGACCTTCTTCGAACCCGACATCTGTTCTTCCCTGATCAGTCCCAATTCCCGCGCCCTTTGCTGGATGGCTGGAGGCCAGTTATTCACCTGTGCCAGCGGGTCTTTCAAACTTACTGCCACGACCACCAGTGTAAACAAGATACACGCTGCAACGCATTCTGTCAAAAGTATCATAAAATCCACCTCACTTCCTGCACCGGAAAGCCGCCATGCCCTCCACGGTCTTTACTTCCGCTTTCCGATACATGGCTTTCAGCCGTTCTCTCAAGCTTCCCACCGTTTCATAGGGCGGCGTAAAATATCTCTTTGGCGTGTAAATTTTTTCAACCAGAAAATCCGTCCGTTTATTTTCACCTTTTACATAAAAGCAGCCGCAGAATATCCCGCCCGGCTTCAGGACACGGAAAATCTCACGGTATGCCGCTTCCTTGTCAGGGAAAGCATGGAAACCGTTCAGTGACATAACCAAATCAAAACTCTCATCTTCAAAGGGCAGCTTCCCCACGTCCCCCTGCATAAAGCGGACATTCTTAAGGCCACGTTTCTCTGCCTGCCGTTTTGCCCGTTCCATCATATCCGCGGAATAGTCAAGGCAGGTGATGTCTGCACCCGGCATCGTTTCATACACCGGCATGCTTAAGATTCCCGTTCCCACAGGCACTTCCAGCATTTTGCCGCTGAAATTCTTTGGGATGCCGGACAATGCCAATTCCAGATAATGATCATTCTTACTCTTGTCCATGTTCCACACCAGCTTACACACTGCTTTTCCCAATAAAGTGGAACAGGTAATCATTCCATCATAGAAGGTCGCATCCCCTCCCAAATTTTTATAAGCGTTTTTAATTTCTTCGTGTCTGTTCATTTTCTCCTCCTCTCATTGTCGATTTTATTTATTTTATATTTCGCAGCATTTTTTGACTTCCTCTGCCATCTCTCCGGATAGCAGATCAGCAGTTCGTCAAAGCCGTCATACGACACGCACACCACACGGAAATCTTCCTCTAGAAGTGGAATGACTTTCTCATTCATCTCCCTACTTATAGTTAGTGAATGCTAACTATTGCTATCAAAAAATGCGGTTACCAGAAGTTAGTAACCGCTAACTCATATTAAATATACTCCTTTTTCTATCCATTTGTCAATGATAATCTATGACTCTATAAAAACTATAGAATTATCAAATTAACATTAATTAGTCTGACCGAATAAAATACAAAAAACAGACGAAAATGTGAAATTGCTAGGGTTGACAATTGATACCGATTTGAATATCCCGAACGATGACGGGATTCACATCTCCGCCTGTAAAGGCGTGATAATTTCAGACTGTCATATCTCCAGTGGTGACGATTGCATTGCATTATCCAGTATCACAAATTGGGAAAAACCCTGTGAGGACATTGTTATCACGAACTGTGTACTGCGTTCGTGTTCGAAAGCCATTGTTATTGGCTACATTTACAGTACTGTACGCAATGTGCTGATTTCCAATTGTATTATTAAAGAAAGCAATCGTGGGTTGTGTTTCATGTGCAATGACGAAAGTTCCTTGGTTGAGAATGTTCGTGTTAATAATATGCTGATTGATACCAAGATTCGTGCCGGTAATTGGTGGGGCAACGGTGAACCGATTTTTATGATGGCAGTGAAGCATGATCATCATATTCCCGTTACACAACATCCGCACATAAGAACAGAGTGTGCCATTCGTAATGTATATATTGAAAATGTAACCTGTATGGGTGAAAATGCCATGGGTGTATACGGCGCAAATGGAAATATCCGAGATGTAGAGTTACGTCATATTGATTATACGCGCAAGCCATCCGACAATATTGCACTCAAAGGGTATACTTTTGATTTTTCCCCAAGTAACATAGACTTCGAAGTGCCTGCTGATTGCGGACTCTATATTGGCGGTAATGCGGAGGTTACGCTGGAGGACGTGAAGATGCGTCAATGGCACATCATCCGGCAACTGTGAGCCGGTCAACAGACCTTCCTTTGGCAAACTGCGCAGTATAGACATCCGTGCATTTTTTGTATTTTGCAAAGGTCATCCGCGCTTTCTCTTCATTGCCATAAACTTTCCAACATCCAACGAGCTTGCATCCCTGCGCCTTATTCTCTATAAATCCGCATACATCCTCCAGCGGATAGCCCAAAAAGAGCCCCATCTCATGAGGGAATTCACTGCACCCTTCCAGCTTTTGGATGAGCTGGACAATGCATCGTTCCGGCACTTCCGTTTCATACCCTCTTTCCTTCAACAGGCGGCAGACAGCATCGTTTTTCAGATCGTGAGAAAGGCTGGAGACACGGTATACATACACCAAAGCACGATTATCCTTAAATTTAAGCGGCAGCATCCGCAGTCCTTTTTTTACCAGCATCTGATTCCAATGTCGCACACTATCCCTCATCTCATCTTCGTCTATAAAGGGACAGGAAAACATATTCCCGGTTTTCATTCCCGCCAGAGTCGGCGAACAGTGCTTTACAATGATATCTTCTGACATAGAGCATATACCTCCCATTTTTCTCCATATATTTTTCAGTTTTGCTGTTCCTTTTCACGTCAGTCATCCATAGATCCTGATCTTTTAAAATAGGTTAGGAATAACTAACCAATGATTTTAATTAATGCGGCTGCTTTTTAGTTAGCAGCCGCTAACTTCATTCCAAGTATACAACTTCTTTACTGCTCTTGTCAATAGGTGACGTAATCATAAACCGTTACTATTGTGTCTCTGACTTCCTTTCCAATCTGAAAAAAGTATTCATTTCAATTGTTTAATAATAATATTCCGATTGAATGACATAGTCCCCTACAGCATCATCATAAACATATTCTTTGTTCCATACCCGTTTTGAATCTATTCCCTCCACCGTATATGCAGTTTCCCCATATGAAGCCGCACTACCGCGGCTATAGGTGATAATAAGCTGATTCTCCTTATCAATGCTTGGATTCATAAACTTATCACATTCATAAAACTGTCCTTCATCAAATACATAACAATCATATATTCCGGCCCATTGATTGCCAGTATGTCCGCAAAACAGCATTAAATCTAATGTTCCGTCAAAGTTTACGTCTACTTCCCATATGATTTCTTCCATGCGGGCGTGTGTGGTGAAATAAATATCGTAACTTTCTATTCCAATGACTTGTATCAGATCTTCACCATCATACACAGCGATATTATGACCCCATATAACATCTTCATCTCCAATTTCATCTCCAACTTCCCATATTTTATAGGTAAAATGCTCACCTTGTTCCACGTATCCAGAAAATGTAGCCTGGGAAATCATTTTATTTAGTCTCCAGCCATCTTCATAAGTTGCCCGAAAAATAAGTTTGTATCCCCATTCCTCATTCTCAGGATTATCGAGCCGAATGACGATTTTTCCCTGATTACCTTCCACTTCCACTTCTTCAATAATATATCCCTCTTGATAACTCGTCCATTCAGCCGGTATTTCCTCCGTCTCTTTATCGGTACGCATCCAAAATTTGTCCTGCTGTTCAAAATAAGGACTCTCTTTCATAAGAAGGTTATCAACTTCCTCATCCACATAAATACTTTTTAAATAGTTTTCCAGATCATCATAAGAAGTAAATCTTTCATCTGCTACCGGCGCAATATCTCCCTGCCTTCTGCTTTCATCAGAATTCAAATTGCCATACATAAAAATATTGGTTATACAAAAATAATTTTCAGCCAATAAACTGTGTATTTCTTCTTCTGTAATCTCCGCATCCGGTATATCTTCTAATACGGAATCCGGCTGGTCTTCGGGCTGATCTGCAGTTTGATTTTCCAATAAGGGATTTGGCTGTTCTTCCGTCTGGTCTGCTGTTTGATTTTCACTTACTTCCGTATCAGAAACATCGTTTTCTGCTTCGCTCTGATTTCCACCTGCCGAACATCCTGTTAAAAGCAACAGCAACATAAATACTAACAATACTTTCATTTTCTTTTTATCAGCCGTCATCCCGCTACTCCTCCACATACTTCTCTATAATTTAATTTCATTATAGTTTTACAACTTCTCATTATAGTTTATTTTAATTTTTTGCCAGCAATTGTATATTAGAAATCCACTCCTCATCATCTTCCTCTTGTGCCTGTGCTAGATATTGATTTATATATGTTTCAACTACATTTTTATCTAATTTTTCAAGTATCTCCATTGTTTTTTGAAAGGTCGGCCAGTTGTAATCTTGTAACAATTCAAATAAAACGGAAATTCCCCTGATTTTATCCTCTTCGGGCAGTTTTTCAATGATTTTTAGATAGTTAAACCAACAAAATTTAGACGAAGCCTTTAAAAAATCAAAATATTCTTTTAAATCAATACTTTTATCCGCAGAAATAACCTCTGCTAATTCCATAATTTCTTTATCACGAATATGATCATTATTGTATATATCATATTCTCTTTTTTTTAATAATTCATCAATCTGAAAATATTGTCCGCTTTGGTACATGTTTGCTCTCCTAATAATAAAATCTATTATATTTTTAATATAATAGATTTGCAATACGAAAGATTATTTTTCTATAGATACTATTACTGTTCCGCTCAAATAAACATTTGGATTTTTTATAAAGGGTTGACTTTTTATCCAAATTACGATACTATCATGTCAATTTCATATCTTTCTAATTTCAGGTATCCGATTGGCAGTTCGCCATATATACCTTGTTGTTACTAATAAAGCTATGAACCATGCAGACTTACTATTTGTTTATTTTTGTCTTTGCATATCTTAAAACATTTTTTTCGTTAAATATATTATCTATTTGTTCTATAATTATTCAACACAGTATCCGAATCACAGATTCTCTACTTGTATCTTCATTCCCTAACTTATACCACCAATGAAAGGAGTTACCTATGGCAAAAAACAGTGTTACTACCAAAAGCACAAAAAAAATTAAACTGGATGATCTTCACGGCGTCATCCCGATCCGCATGACCAATGATTACCTTTTTCGGGCATTGATGCAGCGCAACACTAATGTTTTAAAATCCCTGATCTGCTCTCTGCTCCATCTTGATCCTGATGATGTAATTTCCGTCACTATCCTCAATCCTATCGAACTGGGTGAAACCATTGACGATAAAAATTATATCCTTGACATCAAAGTGGAATTAAACGGACATACTACCATCAATCTGGAAATGCAGGTCATTAATGAAGGAAACTGGCCGGAACGCTCTCTCTGCTATCTGTGCCGCGTCTTCGACAACTTAAACCGTGGGGAAGATTACGAAGATGTCCATCCCGCTATCCAGATCGGACTTCTGGATTTCACCCTCTTTGAGGACAGTCCGGAATTTTTTGCCAATTACTATCTTATGAATTCAAAAAATCATCGGATTTATAGTGACAAATTTCGTCTGTCTGTGTTAGACTTGACTCAGATAGACCTTGCAACCAAAGAAGACCGCGCCTATCAGATTGACCGCTGGGCCGCCCTGTTTAAAGCCACCACCTGGGAGGAATTAAAAATGCTTGCAGAGAACAATCAGTCCATCGAAGATGCTGTTACAACCGTCCGCCAGCTGACGCAGGAAGAAAAAATCCGTCAGCAATGCGAAGCACGCGAAGATTATTACCGCCGCACGGCAGGTCGGGAAAAACTTCTCAAAAAAACAACTATGGAACGTGATGAACTGAAAGAACAACTTTCTCAAAAAGATGCTGAAATCGCTAAGAAAGACGTCGATATCGCTAAGAAGGACGCCGAAATTGAACATCTCCGCAGTCTGCTCGCTAAATGACTAACATAGTAATTGTTATTCTTATTTTTCCATTGCTTTTTTCGTTGTTTTTTGTAATAACTTTTTCTTTTCTTTTATTTTTATAATTTCTTCTTCCGTCGTATAAGTCAGCACCTTTTCCGCATAGTATTCACCCTGCTCACTTTTCCGGATCTTCAACTTTCCTTTGATATATCCATGTTCTGGACAATATCCGGCCGCATAATATATCTTATTATTGGAAGAAAACCAACGAACCTTTGCACGAACCGGTTTTTGACCGCATTTCATACAGTTGATCGCCATCATCTGTCTCGACATGGTGATATCCGTCTTTTCCGTCACGCCATGGGTGATTAATATATTCTCCTTTTCATTACAGATCCGTATTTCCTCCTTTTTCGAATGGGGAATATGATACAGATCATAGGAATAATGATTCTTCAGCAGATCCTCATCCATACGCATAAACAGCTTTGCCGTATAATAAGCGTCGCCATAAGCCCGGTGAAACGGCACATCCTTTTTTAATCCGGCAAGCTCTACTGCCGCCTCCAGATTTTTGGCGGATTCCTCTTCCCCGATCTGAATACCAAACAGCTTCTGCACATTATAAAATGGAATCGGCTTATTGCTAAGGGGCTTCATCCTGTAATACTGCATATTACGCTGCAGCTCCGTCAAATCTTGCGGACCCCAGCTGCAGAAGATGTAGTCTTCCGTTCCACACCATTTTAAAAAACGGTTCATCACAATTTTAAATTTTTCTCCCTGCTTCAACTCGCCTTTTTTTAATCGAAGCATTTTTTTGGTATGCCAATTGATCTCTTGATAAACCTGAGGACGCACCAGTTCACAAAAGCTGTCAACGATCTTTTTTTCTTCATTTAATTTTACTGCACCGATCTCAATGATCTCGAAGAGAAGCTTTCTCTCGGAGTTCTTTTTTCCATCCATCGGTTGATTCCATTCTAAATCAAATACAATATAATTCATTTTCGTACCCTGATTTTATATTTTACAATCTATATTTTGTTTATCCTGACTGCATCCTTTTTGACAAAAAAGATTTCTATACAGAGCTATACAACGTCTGTATAGAAATCTTTTAATTATGCTTTATTTCATTACTGTTTTAATAAATATCTCTATACGAAGGGATTTTCTTATTGCTTGATATCCTTTTCGTCAAAGATATCTCCGCACTCCGGACAGAACTTCGGCGGATTGTGAGGATCCGCGGGTTCCCATCCGCACTTATCGCACTTATAAAGCGGAGCGCCTGCCGGCTTTGGTTTGCCGCATTCCTGACAAAACTTACCTTTATTCACAGCGCCGCACTCACAAGTCCATCCTGCCACACTCTGAGGCTGCGGTTTACCGCAGTTCATACAGAATTTACTTGTATTGACTGTACCGCATTCACAGGTCCAACTGGGACCACCTGCCGGAGCTGGTGCCGGTGCGCCACCCGGTGCACCTTGCATTCCGCCCTGTGCTGCTCCTTGCTGCTGCTGACCCATCTGGAATAAACTAGCTGCATTCATACCGCCTGCGTTCTGTGCCATATTCATACCCATCAGACCCATAACAGCGCCGCCATTGCCTTCGTTGCTTGCTGCTGCACGCATAGCGTCTGCCTGTGCGCCAACCAGGGTAGCTGCTGCCATGTTTGCATTTCTGTTGACAGCTGTCATCTGGATCGTTCTGATCTGCTGTGCGATCTCGTCCGGAAGCGTGATCGGATTCATCGCTACCGATACGACAGTGATACCACGAAGATTTGCCCACTTCTCTGTCAATGCCTTGTTCATCAGATCACAAAGCTCTTCCGTATGCGCCGGAATGTCGCTGGGACGGATCTGCAATTTAGAGATTTCTCCAAATGCAGGCGCCAGCGCGCTGACAAATTCCGTCTTTAACTGCTTATCGATCTGTGAACGGGTATATGCTTCTTCTACATTACCGCAGACATTCGTATAAAACAGGATCGGATCTGTAAGTTTATAAGAGTATACACCATTACAGCGGATCTCAGCATCCAGATCAAGTCCGATATTATTATCTACAATACGGAACGGGATCGGAGAAGAAGTACCAAACATATTTTCCGGGATTTCTTTCGTATTAAAGTAATAGACCCTCTGATCCTTCCCTGTGTCGCCGCCAAAAGCAATACGTCTTCCCACTGTTTTAAAAGAATTTACAATCTGTTCTCCAAGATTGCCTGCAAAGATACTGGGCTCAGTGGAGGAATCAAAAATAAATTCTCCGGGCTCTGCACAGACCTCTACAACCCTTCCCTGTTCTACGATGATCATACATTGTCCGTCTGCAACCGCAATTGCAGAACCGCTGGAAATAATATTATCATTTCCTTTCGTATTGGAGGAACGGCTGGTAGTTCTTTTCTGTCCCTTTACTACAAGAGTGCTCTTATCAATTGCATCACAATAAAAGAACTCTTTCCATTGATCGGCAAGCACACCACCAACAGCGCCGCCTACGGCCTTAATCAAACCCATATTTCTTACTCCTTTCCCTTTTTTATTTATTTAAGCAACTGTATCTTAAATCATTATATGTTACAGATCACTTTTTTTGGTTCTCTATTGTAAAAGATAGCTGTATAATTTTACAATCGCTCATGTCTATTATGACATAAATTGATCTTTTCCTCAACTGTTCTTTTATAAAATATTTACTAATGTAATTATTTTCCTATAATAAAAGAAGTTATCGTTGACAAGGTTCTTATTTTACGGAAAAAACTAATTGTCGTCCGCTTGATTTCCGGCGGAAGAATACGGATTTTTATTGCCGCCCGGTACATATCCGTTGGAAGAATATGGATTTTTATTGCTCCCCAACGGTTTTGACGGTCTGGATGCTGCCCACCGGATGACCAATAACTGTATTAATATGATAAAAAACCATATACCTGCCAAAGTTAAAACGATCCATAATGGCGGAAATCCAAGCCATAGATATAAGATCAAGGCGATCGCTGCGGGAATCAGTCCCTGTAAGTTCAGCGCCAATGATATTATCAAACAAAATAGAAAATTACCCGCGCTATGAATATGACCGCTGCCTTTTCTTTCGCTCATAATCGTTCTCCTTTTTGGTGTTGGTGTTATACTATTTTTTTCTATCTTTTATTTTATAAAAACTTGATATCTTTTGCAAGACATCAAGTTTTTAAGATTATTTCCTTCGGTTTTAAATTATTTTTTAATGAAATTCTTTTTGAATTTATTCAACTTCTTCGATTCTTACAGGAACTCCATTTATGTATTCAACTTCAACAAGCTTTTCATCTCTATATTCATATTGGATCGTTTTTTCTTCAACTTCAACAAACTTTCCATTTCGGTATTCAAAAGTCCAATACGTTTGCGCTGTAGCAGAGTCCAAATTACTGCCCCTGATCACATGATTTTGTGCATCTACTTCATAATCGGGAATGTTCTCAAATGATTTTTCATACCTGTACTGTCCATTCTCATATATAAAAGCACAATAGCCCTGAGCTCTGCTGCCGCCCAAACATATCAGAAGATCATCATTCCCATCAAATGTAACATCTTCAAAATGCGCGCTATAATCACATGCCATACCTACATACTTATCTTCATACCCAACTTGTAATATGTATTTGGCTTCTCCATTTCCATTTAAAAAGATAAAATAATCCTCTTTATGTCCCTGAATCGTTCCGCGAAGATCATCTTGATTATATCCCACCTGTATCCTTAATATATTTTCCCCATTATGGTTCAACATTTCCCATCCTTCGATCTCTGTATCATCCGTCAGTGTGACATATTTTTCTATATATTCCGATAGACTGATCCCATCAATTTCTTCTGTATATTCTGTTCCTATCGGATCTGCCGCGGTTGCCGGATCCTGTGTCTCATTGTTCGCCATGTATAACGAACAATTATAATTTGTCATCAGATAATATACTTTAACGACCTCCCATGCCCCATCTTCCGTCTGACGCAGAATGATCAGTTGCTTGTCCCAATCATCCAAATAGATGCGTCTGTTATCAGCTGATGTTAAAACATACAGATATTGTTCGCCGTCATATGACCTTTCCCAACCATAAATAGGAACTAAATTAGGATTTGTTAGAATACTTTTATTCCAACCAGTTGGCGCAATATCGATTTTTTCTGTATCATTAAAAATAATTTCCATAGAATCAAAGCTGATATCCTCCAGATAATCAATAGATTCATCCTGTACGTTGCTAAATATTTCATAAGGAGTGTACTTCACCCGTGTATGCTCCATCCACAGGTTATTCCAACATGGATCATTGCCTATTCTATCAGACTCTTGCCATGGTAATTCTACCTCTTCATTCCACCATGTTAAATATCTGCCGGAAAATAAATAATACCTATCTTTGTAATATAGTATATCAATGCCGTCCCCCGAAATATTCACCATTGTTGATGACCATACGCCTTCTATATTCTTATGAAAACAGTACGAGTACCCAGCACTAGTGCCAAAACTTACATAATGAAAGTATTCATCTTCTCCATCACCATCAATATCAATAACCCACAGATCTGTAACGTCTCGAAGATAATCGTCATCTTGTACATGCATTATCCCTTCAATGGGATAATCTTCCATATTCTCCTCTGTGATTTTTGTGATTTGCTCTCCCCACTCAACCGAGTATTCCTTCCAATATTCGTCCTTTTCATCATTGATTCCATCATTACGATATATCAGCAGATCCTGCAGCTCTATGGGGACATTATCTACATAACCTCCTTCTATCGTATTCTCCCTTTGTAACTCCGAAAGAACTGACCAGTATGATTCAAATGCTTCCTCCATATTGATGATATCATCATCTTCAATATGATAAACCGCTTCCGCCGAGTCCTCTCCAATTTGACTATTGTTGTCTGCATTATTAACATCATTAGCAAAATCACCAGATAGCGTCATATCTTCTCCGGTTGTATTCGCGCTTACTTGTTCATCACGTTCCGCTATATTGGCGGAAGTGGCAAATACCAAAATTATAATAATAATCACTGCTACACTTATGATTGTAGCCCATACCGTGACCTTTTTTGTTTTCATTACCGCTTTGATCCTCTCCTCTATGGCATTTTTACTGAAACTATTGCTCAATGGCTGCAAGCTGTTCCGCTTTTCTTCCATTGCAATCAACGCTTTTGCATACAATGGTTTTGATGATTCCCCAAATTCCCGTATCACACGTTCATCGCAGGATAATTCGATATCCCTGTTATATACCAGATACATGATCCAGACCGCCGGGTTAAACCAATGGATACATAATACCAACGCTGCTACAAGCTTACGGATCATGTCAAACCTGCGGATATGTACATATTCGTGCTGCAGAACGTATTGTAACCGCTGGATATCTTCCCAGTCCGTCGTCTTCGGCATCAGGATCACCGGACGGAAAATGCCATAAGTCAAAGGTGAGGAAATACGGTCAGACTGCCTGATCCTGATACCTCGTTTTATCTGATGCTCTTTTAACCATTTCTCCGCAAATGCATTGCTGACAGGCAAAGACATCCTAAATTCCCGATAACATCTTAGATATGTTATTAAGAAGAAAAGAGCGCATATGACCATCCCAGCTATCCGCAAAACCGTCCATAACGGAAGGGATGCTTCCACCGGAAGGATTGCCTCCGCCGGGGTTGCAGACATGTCATGCTGTACCGCCTCTATCATATTAGCAGATACTGCAGACTGAATTTCCTGGGTTTCGGAAATCAGATCAGGTACCGCAGACTGTACCTCCTGCGTTTCCGGAATCAGATCAGGTACCGCAAACTGTATCTCCTGCGCTTCGGGAATCAGATAACTGACCCCGCCCTTCGTAAACACCTCCTGTGTAATGTGATTTTCTCTTATCATGGAATATGCGCTGAATACGGAAGGAATGGATATCGGAATCAGCAGCCGTAAGAAGGCTATTTCCCAAAGCACTACAAACACCATTTTAGGCAGCTTATTAATTGCCACCATCCGAACAAGCAATATCGCTATGATCATCACCGCTCCGGAAAAACTCATTTGTAAAAGACTCATATCTATCCTCCGTATTATCCAAATAAACTACTGATAAAATCTCTCATACCTTAATCTGATTTATTCCAATTCCCCCACGATCTGCCTTAATTTATCGATCTGTTCCGCTGTCAGCTTCTTGCGTCCAAGCAGCGCGGCAAATAACTTGTCCGCCGAACCATCATATATTTTATTGATCAGTTCATTCGTCTCCGCCTCCTGCACAGTCTCCTTTGGAATTAATGCATGACACATAAAATTAGGTTCCCGACGTTCGATCGCTCCTTTTTTTATGCACCTTTTAATCAAGGTATATGTAGTGTTCATATTCCATCCGACTTCGTCTTTCAATACATCGGAAATATGCTTTGCCGTCGCATCGCCTTCTCTCCAGAGAACATCCATTACTTTCAATTCCGAATCAAAAAGTTTCACTTCCATAATGCTTCTCCCTTCGCACTACTGTAGTAGTGTATTTTCATGTTAGCATTACACTTTTCTTTTGTCAATACACTACCACAGTAGTTTCTAATTTCTATTGCTATCAATCTCTGAAATTGATATATTTAAAAAAGAAAATTGATCAGGGGAAATATGAATCTCTATGGATGAAGTATTATTTAAAGAAGCATGTGATAAGATCATCGGCAGGCAGCAGGGTTTGCACGGAATCGGAACATTAGGGGAAAAGACGGTTCATGCCGTCTTAAAATATTATTATGCGCCCGAAGAAAGATACCACGAGATCAGGATAGGAAATTTTATAGCGGATATCTGTAAGGAAGGTGAAATTATAGAAATCCAGACAAGGCATTTTTATACGATGCGGGCAAAACTGGATTATTTTTTACAGGATTATGAAGTAACCATTGTTTATCCCATTCCCCATATCAAATATCTTCGCTGGGTTGATCCTGAAACAGGAGAAATCCGTCCTCCGAGAAAATGCCCCAAAAAGGGAAAGATCTATGATATCATACCGGAATTGTATAGGATCAAACCATATCTTTCCAACGAACATCTTCACTTTATCTTGATTTTTCTTGATATGGAAGAATACCGTATCTTAGACGGCTGGTCAAAAGATAAAAAAAAGGGTTCTACAAAAACGGATAAGATACCGACGTCGCTGGTGGAAGAATGGCGGATTGACTCTCAAGAAGATTTCCTGAATTTCCTGCCGGATGATCTGCCGGAAAAATTTACATCCAAGGATATTTCTGCCCTCTGTAAAATACCTACGCAGACTGCCAGTACATTATTACATATTCTTTATGACCTTAAACTCATCGACCGCATCGGAAAAACAGGTAATGCGTACCTTTATACATTAAAATAATACATTCAGACCTTTCCGTTTACGAGATCCACTATTGTTATATGGAAGAAATAATCACGCACGAGATGATCAAATTTTCTCCACATGGGTAATGTTTTGCAAATAGATTCCCTTGGGCACTGTTCTGCCTCTTCATTTAGACATGCAACTACAGCCAGCGTTCCTTCCGTCAGCTCCAGAATCTCACCTACGGTATATTCTTCCGGCTTACGCGTCAAACGGTATCCGCCGCCTTTTCCGCTGATTCCCTTTACAAGTTTTCCTTTTACAAGAATTTTTACGATCATTTCCAGATATTTTTTGGAAATATCCTGCCTTGCAGCAGTTTCCTCCAACGGAACGGTCCTATCTTGTGATTGTTCCGCCAGATCCATCATAAACCGAATGGCATATCGACCTTTTGTTGAAATCATTCCAACACCCCCTGTCTTTTTCCTATTTTACTGCAAGGTAATAGGATAAATCAATGAGAAAGAAAAATAAATTTAATATTTTTTATTTAACCTATTGACACGGTAGGCAAATATGTGTATTATATGCTTATCGAATTTGAGCAATCCTTAAAGGAAAGGAGAAAATGCTATGTATAGAACAAATCATTCTACTGCTGCTATCCTGTGTTGTTGTCGAATGTTAACCTCCCGGGCATATTTATATGGTCAGGTGCATACATCTTTCTTGTGTTGCACCGATACATGATATTTCACCATGAAACGCCATATAGTCATTTGTCCGGGAGCTTATAAGAATCCCGTTTTTTTATGCTCAAATTTTGCAGCAAATAATTACTTATGAAATAAAATAAATAAAAAGAAAGAAGAGGATCTATGTTATGAAAAAGAAAAACACTTTATTTAAGCGGTTAGGAACCGCCGTCCTGATACTGACACTTTTGATATCTGTACTGGCAGGCTGCACTTCCGATCAGTCTGCAGGCGGCAATGCCACAGGTAATCCGGATACGGTTTACAGAACTGTAGATGAGATTATAGAAAGCGGCACAATCAACATTGGTGTATTCTCTGACAAAAGCCCCTTCGGTTACGTGGATGAAAATGGTGAATACCAAGGCTATGATGTTTATTTTGCCAACCGTATCGGAGAGGATCTTGGAGTTGAAGTGAATTATGTTTCCACAGAAGCTGCCAATCGTATTGAGTATCTCCAGACCGGCAAAGTCGATATCATCCTGGCAAACTTTACAGTAACGGAAGAACGCGCACAAGAAGTAGATTTTGCACTGCCTTACATGAATGTGGCACTGGGAATTGTTTCTCCCGAAAATGCAGTGATTACCAGTCTGGATGACATTGGTGCTGAAGATGCCGTGATTGTTATTTCCGGCACTACCGCAGAAACCTATCTGGAAAAGAATTATCCTGATATCAGACTGCAGAAATACGATGCTTACGCAGAAGCTAAAACTGCTTTGGAGAACGGCAATGGCGCAGCTTGGGCAAATGATAATACGGAAGTCATTGCCTTTGCCATTGAAAATCCCGGTTTCGTAGTCGGAATCCCTTCCCTTGGCAGCGCTGACACCATTGCTCCCGCAGTTACTAAAGGAAATGAAAGCCTGCTGAACTGGCTGAATGATGAAATTAAGACGCTTGGTGAAGAAAATTTCTTCCACGCAGATTATGAAGCAACCCTGTTGGATACCTACGGTAAAGATTATGAAGACACTCTGGTTGTAGAAGGCGGTGTAGTAAACTCTGCAAGCGCAGCTACAGACGTGATTACAGATGTAACGGAAAAAGGTATCATTACGATCGCCGCTTCACCCACACCCCATGCAGAAATTCTTGCTGAGGCTGCAAAACTGCTGGCTTCACAAGGTTGGACACTGGATGTTACAGAGTTTGAAGATTATATACAGCCCAATCTGGTAGTCGATAGCGGTGAAATTGACGCAAACTACTTCCAGCACGTTCCTTATCTTGATGATTTTAATGCAGAAAACGGCACCTCCCTTGTAGCAGTAAGCGGAATTCACTATGAACCTTTCGGCATCTACCCGGGAACTAAAGCAACGCTTAGCGAGATTGCTGACGGCGATGTAATTGCCGTTCCTAACGATACCACCAATGAGGCAAGAGCGCTTCTTCTGTTACAGGATAACGGAATCATCACGCTTGTCGATGGCGCTGGACTTACAGCCACTGTGAAGGATATCGTAGATAATCCTTATAATATTACGATTCAGGAACTGGAAGCAGCTCAGGTTTCCAGAGTTACAGATGAAGTCGCATTCGTTGTTTTGAATGGAAATTATGCACTGGCAGCCGGTTTCTCCGTTGCACATGACGCTGTAGCCTATGAAACCAGCGATTCAGCCGCAGCCCAGACATATGTGAATGTTTTGGTTGTCAAGGAAGGAAACGAAAATAACGAAGGCATTCAAGCTCTTGTTGATGTTTTAAATTCTGAGGAAATCAAACAATATATTATTGATACCTACGATGGAGCGGTTGTCCCCTTCGAAGACTAATGAAACATAATGAAACAGCGGGTAGCGGATATATATGCCGCTGCCCGCTTTCTATTTATTAACGAAAAGGAAAATAACTTATGGAAACGGCATACATAGAAGTTCAAAAACTTTCTAAAACCTATTCCGCAAAAAACGGAACTGTGGAAGCATTAAAAGAAATATCTCTCTCGATACCTCAAAATGAAATTTTCGGTATCATCGGCTTATCCGGTGCAGGAAAAAGTACTTTGGTCAGATGTCTGAATCTATTGGAAAAGCCTGATTCAGGAACCGTCATTATAAACGGCGAGGATCTTCTGACCCTCAGCAAAGAACAGCTAAGGATCCGCCGACAAAAAATTGGTATGATCTTCCAACATTTCAACTTACTGGAACAGCAAACTGTCTTGGAGAATGTCTGTTTTCCACTGGAGATCCGGGAAATCCCTGTAAAGCAACGAAAGGAAAAGGCGCTGCAACTGCTGAAACAGGTAGGGTTGGAAGATAAAGCAAAAGCATATCCCTCCCAGCTTTCGGGAGGACAAAAACAGCGGGTTGCTATCGCCAGAGTGCTGGCAAACGATCCTGATATTCTTCTTTGTGATGAAGCCACCAGCGCCCTTGATCCGGAGACAACAAAAACCATTCTGAATTTACTGAAAGAAATTCATGATACCATGGGAATTACCATTGTTATCATCACCCATGAAATGAAAGTTATTCAGGAAATTTGTACACAGATGGCAGTACTCCACAAAGGCAGTCTGCAAGAATGCGGAAGCGCTGAGGAAATTTTAAAAAATCCCAAGTCAAAAGCGGCAAAACGCCTGCTTATGATCAATGAAACAGAGGAGGAAACTGATTATGTTGGATAAGGCAATGTTAGAAATGCTTTTAGAAGGAATACGTGATACACTATATATGACTTTGCTTTCTACTTTTTTCGGATATATCATCGGTCTCCCGCTTGGGATTGTACTAACTTTAACAGATAAAGATGGAATTGCACCAAATAAGATTATTTACCGTATTTTAGATATTATAATCAATATTACCAGAAGCATTCCCTTTTTAATTCTTTTGATTTTGCTAATTCCGCTTACAAAATTGATCGTAGGGAAAAGCTATGGCGCTACGGCAACCATTGTTCCTTTGACCTTTGCCGCTGCTCCACTGATCGGGCGCATGGTAGAATCCTCTTTAAAAGAAGTCAATCAAGGAGTGATTGAAGCAGCAATCAGCATGGGAGCCAGAAAAAGAATGATCATTTTTAAGGTGCTTATTGGAGAAGCGAGAACATCCCTGCTTGTGGGAATAACAATTGTTTTGGGAACGGTTCTAGGATATTCTGCTATGGCCGGTGTGGTTGGCGGAGGCGGACTTGGTGATATTGCCATTCGTTACGGTTATTACCGTTACAATACGAAAATTATGTTAATTACTTTAATTTTTATTGTAGTTATTGTACAATTGATGCAGGGTCTGGGAATGCTTGCAGCAAAAAGACTTGATCACAGAAGATAGGAATATTACGGGAGGTAAACAATGGATTGGGATACAATGGTATCATATCTGCCGCTTTATAAGGATGCCTTACTGCTCACACTGAAAACCGGGTGGCAGGGCGTTCTTCTGGCGTTTATGATCGGGGTACTTTGTGTAGTAATCACGCATCTGAAAGTACCGGTTCTGCGTCAGATAACAGGTATCTATATCGAGTTGTTCCGAAACACTCCCCTTTTGGTACAATTATTCTTTTTATATTTTGCACTCCCTAAAATCGGAATCCGCATTTCTGCACAGTTCTGCGGAAGCCTTGGTCTCGGTCTTTTGGGCGGCGCCTATATGACAGAGACCTTCCGAAGCGGTCTGGAAAATATAGCGCCCATTCAGTCGGCAAGCGCACAAAGTCTTGGCATGAATAAATTACAAACCTTCCGCTATGTCATCCTACCCCAGGCAGTTTCTTCCAGCGTACCGGGACTTCTTGCCAATGTAATTTTTCTGCTGAAAGAGACCAGCGTATTTTCCACCATCAGCCTGATGGATCTGATGTTCACCGCAAAAGACCTTATCGGTATGTATGCGAAAACCATCGAATGTTTAACTCTGCTTGTCATCTTTTATCTGATTATGCTGCTTCCCGTGTCCATATTGGGCAGCATTATAGAAAGGAGGCTGCGCCATGCCGAATTTGGGAATTGATGTTCTTTTCAAAGGAACGAACTTTCTGAGGCTGCTGGAAGGCCTCTGGGTTGCTGTCCGGATCAGTCTGATCTCTGTTGCCATCAGTATTGCACTGGGACTTGTGATGGGAATGTTAATGACATCAAAAAACAAAATCCTGAAAATGATTTTGCGCCTCTATTTGGAAATTGTCCGAATCATGCCGCAGATGGTACTTTTGTTTGTCGTCTATTTTGGTACGACAAGGGTGTTTGGCTGGAATCTTTCCGCAGAATACTCCGCCATTATTGTATTTAGTTTTTGGGGCGTGGCTGAAATGGGTGATCTGGTGCGTGGCGCGCTCATCAGCATCCCGAAGATTCAGTATGAAAGCGCACAGGCGCTGGGGATGACGCAGCCCATGACCTATCTGTATGTCATCCTGCCACAGGCGGTTCGTCGATTGATCCCGCTTTCCATCAATCTGATTACAAGAATGATCAAGACAACAAGCCTTGTTATGATGATCGGAATTGTAGAAGTATTAAAAGTTGCGCAACAGATTATTGAGGCAAATCGAAGGACCTCCCCAAATGCGGTATTTGGTGTATTTGCAGTTGTTTTTCTACTATATTTTTTGATCTGCTGGCCAATCAGCAAGCTGGCCGGATATCTTGAGAAAAGGTGGGCATAGACATGGAACAGGCGCTTTTGAAAATTAATCATCTTCATAAAACATATGGCAATCAGGTGATACTGAAGGATTTTAATCTTGAAGTCAATAAGGGAGAAGTCGTCGTTATTATCGGTCCTTCCGGTTGTGGAAAAAGCACGCTTCTCCGTTGTATCAATGCATTGGAAGATATTCAGGGCGGCGAGGTTCTGCTGGACAACGAACCGGTTCGGAAGGAGAATAAAAACATCTCCAAAATGCGGCAGAAAATAGGAATGGTTTTCCAGAGTTATGATTTATTTCCCCATAAAACGATACTGGAAAACATTCTTTTGGCGCCGATAAAAGTACAGAAAAGAAACCGCTCCGAGGTAGAAAAAGAAGCGCTGGAACTTTTGACGAAAGTTGGTCTTGCAGATCGAAGAGATGATTATCCCCGCCAGCTGTCCGGAGGACAGAAACAGCGTGTTGCAATTGTCCGGGCGCTGTGCATGCATCCGGAAATCCTCCTTCTGGATGAAATTACTGCCGCACTGGATCCGGAAATGGTACGGGAGGTGCTGGAAGTTGTCCTTTCACTTGCCAGGGCAGGCAGTACCATGCTGATCGTAACCCACGAGATGGCATTTGCAAAAGCCATTGCAGACCGTATCCTATTTCTGGATAATGGAGAAATTGTAGAGGAAAGCAATCAGCCCAAAGACTTTTTCAAACAACCTGTTACGGATAGGGCAAAGGCATTTTTGAAAACATTTGATTATGAATAATTAATATCAGTAATCCTCATCCTCTGCTTTTTCCGCTATATCATTTACCGGTTCTTCCAGACCCTCAATCACAATATGGTTTTTCTGTGCATAATCCCACAGCGCCGCATGAATTGCTTCCTCCGCCAGCAGCGAACAATGAACCTTTACAGGAGGAAGTCCGTCCAATGCTTCCATCACCGCCTTATTTGTAACCGTTAAGGCCTCCTGAACGGTTTTTCCTTTTACCAGTTCCGTGGCCATACTGCTGGTTGCTACTGCCGCACCGCATCCAAATGTCTTAAATTTAACATCCCTGATAATTCCCTGTTCATCGATATCAAGATACATCCGCATAATATCGCCGCACTTCGCATTTCCAACAGTGCCAACACCGCTGGGATTTTCTATTTCGCCTACATTTCTTGGATGATTAAAATGATCCATTACTTTTTCACTATACATTCCTTATCCCTTCCTTCTTTTTCTATATTATTTTCGGTTCTTTATATAATCTTCATATAACGGAGACATGCTCCGCAGCCTCTCTACAATCTTTTTAAGCTCATCCGCCACAAAATCGATCTCCCCTAATGTGTTTTCCTCCGAAAGGGTAATCCTTAAGGAACCATGGGCGATCTCATGGGGAAGCCCGATCGCAAGAAGCACATGGGAAGGATCCAATGAACCGGAAGTACATGCCGAACCGCTGGAGGCGCACACTCCCAGCTGATCTAATAAAATCAGCAAAGACTCCCCTTCTATGAATCGGAAACAGAAGTTCACGTTATTGGGCAGCCTGTCGGTTCTATGCCCGTTCAGCCTGACATAAGGAATTTCCGATAAAATCCTTTCTATCAGATGATCCCTCAATACGATCTCCTTTGCAGTTCTTTCTTCCATCTTTTTTCCGGCAATCTCTGCCGCCTTTCCGAAGCCTACGATTCCCGGTACGTTTAAAGTCCCTGCCCTTCTGTTTCGTTCCTGTGCACCGCCATGGATAAAAGAACGGATTTTTACCCCTTTCCGGATATACAGAATCCCGACTCCTTTTGGACCATAGAATTTGTGACCGCTGGCAGAAAGCATATCTATATTCATGTCATCCACATGGATTGGAATATGTCCATAAGCCTGTACCGCGTCCGTATGGAAGAGTACACCGTTCTCATGTGCGATCTTTCCGATCTCCGCAATCGGCTCTATGGTTCCTATCTCATTATTTGCCATCATGACTGATATTAAAATGGTATCCGAGCGAATAGCGGTCTTTAATTCTTCCAGTGATATTTTTCCTTCCTCATCTACATCAAGATAAGTGATCTCATAACCCTGCTTTTCCAGATACTCACAGGTATGCAAAATGGCATGATGCTCTATTTTGCTGGTTATGATATGTTTTCCCTTGGAAGAATAAGCCTCTGCGGCAGCTTTTAATGCCCAGTTATCAGACTCGCTTCCCCCGCCGGTAAAATAGATTTCTTCCATTTTCGCGCCAATTAACTCAGCTGTCTTCTCTCTTGCGAGGTCAACTGCCTTCTTCCCCTCTCCTGCAAAGCTGTATATGGCAGATGGATTACAGTAGGTCTGCCGGAAAAAAGGAAGCATTTCATTGAACACTTCTTCGCTTACCTGCGTAGTTGCAGCATTATCCAGATAAATTAATTTCTTCATAAAGATACTCCTCTTTCTTCTTATTTCATCATTCAACATGATGTAGGATCGTTCCGCCTCCTGCCACCAGACTGCCGTCATACAATACCAGTGCCTGTCCCGGTGTTACCCCTCTCTGTGGCTCTGCAAAAATGCACTCATACATGTCCTCTTCCACCTGCCGCACCCTACAGCAAGCCCCTTTGTGGTTATAGCGTATCTTACCAAGATATGTCTTATGTTCTGAGAAATTTGCCTCTGACATATAGTTTATCTGAGATATATATACCTTTTCGGACAGATTATCTTTCAGGCGTCCGATTACAACTTCATTCGTTTCCGGTTTAATCCTGACCACATATGCCGGATACCCTAATGCTAAGTTCAATCCTTTACGTTGTCCTACCGTATAATGAATGATTCCCCGATGTCTGCCCAGCACATGTCCCTCCATATCCACAAAATTACCCGGCTCGGATTTTACTCCTGCAGTTGTCTCTATATAAGATGCGTAATCACCATCCGGCACAAAACAGATCTCCATACTATCCGGTTTATGTGCCACCGGCAGTCCTGCTTGTTCTGCAATTTCCCGTACTCTGTTCTTTTCATATTCTCCGATTGGCATCAGCGTTCTTTCCAGCTGTTCCTGTGTCAGGTTATATAGGGCATAACTCTGATCTTTCCTGTTTGTCGCGGATTTTTCAATGGCATAACGTCCGTTGACTCCACGACGTATTTTGGCATAATGACCTGTTGCAATGTAATCCGCTCCGATTTCCATGCTGCGCTTTAACAACGATTCCCATTTAACATAACGATTGCAGGCAATGCAAGGATTGGGGGTGCGTCCAGTCTGATATTCCTTAATAAAATAGTCAATCACATATCGTTTGAAGTCCTGCTTAAAATTCATGACATAATAGGGAATATCTAATACCTGCGCCACCCTTCTGGCGTCTTCCACGGCACTTAATCCACAGCATCCGCCTTCTGATTCATTCTCCTGCTGCCCTTCCTGCCAAATCTGCATTGTCACACCGATGACACGATATCCCTGCTTCTTTAATAAATAAGCGGCCACCGATGAATCCACTCCACCGGACATACCAACAACCACCGTCTTCTTACCGCTCATATTAATTACCTTGCCTTTCCGTAACCTGCAAACTTTAATACACTTTAGTGCTATGCCGCAGGCACAATTTTTCCGGCTGCTTTTGCAAATGAAAGATGAAAAGGCTGTCACGCGAGCGAATTGCGACAGCCTTGTATAAAACCAGCAGTTTATTAATCTTTTAATTATTGTTAAACAAAGGAGTAGACAAATATCTGTCTCCTGAGTCAGGAAGCAATGCTACAATTGTCTTTCCTTTATTTTCCGGTCTATTCGCCAATATCACTGCTGCCTTAAGTGCCGCACCGGAAGAGATCCCCACAAGGATTCCTTCGCTGACTGCAAATGCCTTACCCTCTGTAAAGGCATCCTCATTCTCAATTGTGATGATTTCATCATATACTTTCGTGTTGAGAACTTCCGGAACAAATCCTGCACCGATTCCCTGAATCTTATGTGCTCCCGGAGTTCCCTTTGACAAAACGGGACTTCCTGCCGGCTCAACTGCCACAATTTTCACATTCGGATTCTTTTCCTTTAAGTATTCGCCAACACCTGTAATGGTTCCGCCCGTTCCTACACCGGCAACAAAAATGTCAACCTTTCCTTCTGTCTGCTCCCAGATTTCCGGACCTGTCGTTGCCTTATGTACTGCCGGATTTGCCGGATTTACAAACTGCCCTAAGATAACAGCTCCATCTATTTCTTTGGAAAGTTCTTCTGCCTTTGCAATTGCTCCCTTCATTCCCTTGGCTCCTTCTGTGAGCACCAGCTCTGCACCATACGCCTTTAAGAGATTTCTTCTCTCAACGCTCATGGTATCCGGCAGGGTAAGGATTGCCCTATATCCCTTTGCCGCTGCAACAGCCGCAAGACCGATTCCGGTATTTCCGCTGGTAGGCTCAATAATGGTCGAGCCTTCTTTTAAAAGACCTTTCTTTTCCGCATCTTCAATCATTGCCAATGCAATACGGTCCTTTACGGAACCTGCCGGATTGAAATACTCCAGTTTCGCAAGGATTGTGGCGTCTGTTACGCCTGCTTTCTTCGCATATCCATTCAGTTTCAGTATCGGAGTTCCTCCGATTAACTCCAGCGCACTTTCTTTGATCTGACTCATAATAATTATCTCCTATCATATAATTGATCTGATATTTTTCCTATTTACCAATCGGTTTTATAGGTTATTTTTATATTGTACTTTTTTCTATTTATCTTGTCAATAGATTTTCATAGTTAAAATAAAAGATTTTCTATTTGGCAGTAAATTGAAACTATAAATTGGCAAAATCCAAAAACAACAATCTCATTTTTTCTTCCGTTTCAAAAAATTCATTTTTATGATTTTGACCTGTCAATACCTGTTTCCCATCCTGATAAGCAATCAGCGTGTTCATCGGCACGCTTTCCCATATATGATGGTCAAGTGGTGTAGTAGAAATTATAATCGCCCCACTTTTTTGACGGCTGTATAAACTATTTTTATAATTCGTATGCACATACATCAGGTCTCCATCATACAATAAAAGGTTTACTTTATTTTCCGGCGTTATTTCGCAGATCACTTTATCTACCAGTTCAAATCTCTCCTGCTGTGACAATTCTTTTTTCTTTTTTATTGCTTCATTCACTTGGCTGACAATATAGGAAAGAATCCTCTCGCTGTCTGTTTGTCCCTGCTGAACATGTGCAAAGGGATTTAGCAGATCACAGTCAAAGATTGTCCCATTATGTGCCAATGTCCATGTCCTGTCACTATTGTCTCTCATCACAAAAGGATGGGAATTCTCATAAGTGATATTTCCTCTTGTGGCAAGCCGTATATGTGCAATCATATTATCCGCTTCTACCTTGGATTGCAGCCGCTGTTTCAGATAAACGCTTTTATGTGAGCTTTCGGGCTGTTTTTCCAAAGATACGGCGTTCCCATAGAAAAATGCCATGCCCCATCCATTCGGATGATTGACACCGTGTGAGAAAAATTCCCAAAGCAGTTCATTTAATTCCAGCTTTCTTTGGGAGCTTACTCCAAACAATTCACACATTTATTTCCCCTGCCTTTCCTTGACAAGCTCCAGAGCTTTTTTCACAAATCCGTTTCCGAATTGTTTTCTGATTTTCCACGCGTATCTATTTTCCGCATCCATGAATTTTTCATATTCAAACTGTAGGACTTCATTTACATTTAACCCGATTTCGTCAAAAAACGCTTTCATCATGTCAATTACTTTTAGCGCCGCATGGGCTACGGAATAGGTTTTCCCATCCGGACTCAGGATATTAACTGTCTTTAAATCATAACGGGCGGCATTTTTAAAATTCTGTACCGCCTGGATCTGATCCTTCTCGCTAAACGGCTGGTTCGGCGTTGATGCAAGCCACACCATTAAAAGCTGGGCAAAAATCACATCCTTTTCTTCCACACCGGCATCTACAAGGGGATTTAGGTCAAACATGCGCAGTTCTATATGATTGACTCCTGTTTTCCGTAAGGATTCCAGTGTATTTTCCCCGGCCGGTTTCAGCCGGATGGGGTAATATAGTTCAGAAGCAGCCTTCAATAATCTCATATCCACATATTTCTGGATACTATCTGCATATGAGGAAATATCATGATAATCAAAAATGGGTGCAAACTCGTTCCAATATCCCATTTCACCGCATCTGACTGATGCCATCCCCGTGAACACATCTCCATCACAAATGCCTTTTTCTACGAAGGAACTATCCAAAATCGGACTTGCCGCAGTCACTGCTACAAGCACCCAGCCATACGCCGCCATTTTTTGTGCAAGCATAAGATAAAACCGGTTCTTGTATTCCTGATAATCCATCCCTGTCTGCAGCTTAAAATCTGCTTTCAGCAATTCCTCAGAAAAAGAATAGTTTACATGGATGCCGGAAAATGTCATTTTATACCGCCCATATTTTGCAGACAAATATTCCCTGTATGCCGTTTTTGATACCTCGATACCGCCAAAAACCGCAACCGGTATGTCGCTTTCCTTCTCAATATAAGGGGGATTGGAAAAGGGCCACAGGTATTCCCTTTCCGGCAGTCCTTTTAATCTTTCATAGATACGCCTGTTATGAAATTCCAGCTCCTCAATTGCTTCCTTCGCGCTGGTATGCACCGAAGTATTGATTTCCGTCTGGTTTTCACAAAAATCTTTTACAATATGCTCATCATCCGGAAATGGATGAAGGGTATGGGACAATGTGCCATCCTTTAATATTCTTAAGCTTTCCTTCTCCAGTCCAAAATTTCCATCCAATATATGATTTTTTACTTCATCACTTTCAATATGTAACATTCTCTATCATACCCTTCCCTATCTCTCTATCCCTGAAATGCCTCTTTTATCCGCTCCAATGCCTCTGACAGCACACTTCTTGGACATGCTATATTAATTCTCTGGAAACCCCTGCCGCACTCCCCAAAGATTTTACCACTGTCAAGCCATAATCCTGCCCTATGTATGATCCGTCTCTCAATTTCATCCACTTCAAATCCGGTTCCCCTGAAATCAAGCCACACAAGATAGGTTCCCTCATGTTCAATCATGCGTACGCCCTGCAAATTTTCTTCTACAAACATTCTTGTAAATTCTATGTTATCCGCCACATAGGAAAGCATCGCCTGATACCATTCTTCTCCTTTGCTATAGGCGGCCTCACAGGCAACAAGCCCCATAACGCTAAGCTGACTGATGCCCGCCGCATCCATTTCTCTGCGGAATTTATGTTTTAATTCATGGTTTGGAATAAAAATGTTTGACAACAGCATACTTGCCAGGTTAAATGTTTTACTCGGCGAAGTACAGGTGATGCTGATATCCTCATATTCCTTTTTCAAATTTGCAAACACCAAATGTTTACCTTTAAATACAAAGTCCTGATGAATTTCATCGCTTACAACAATGACATGATATTTCAGGCAAATATCGCCTAACTTCGTCAGTTCCTCTTCACTCCATACCCTTCCCACCGGATTATGGGGATTGCACAGGAAAAACAGCTTGATCTGTTCCTCTACGATTTTTTGCTCAAAATCTTCAAAATCTATATGATAACGGTTATCCTCTCCCAGATATAAGTTGCTACTTACCACCTTTCTTCCATTATCTTCAATCACCTCTGAAAAAGGATAATATACCGGTAATTGGAGCAGCACGCTATCTCCCGGCTCTGTATATGCCCTTACCGCCATTGCCAGTGCAAAGACGACTCCGGGTGTTTTCACCAGCCATTTTTCCTGGGTCTCCCAGTTATGGCGTTTCTTCATCCAGTCCCTGACAATTTCAAAATAAGGGGTCTGCACCTCACTATAGCCAAAGATCCCATGCTTAACCCGTTCTATCAGGGCATCCTCGATATAAGAGGATGTCTCAAAATCCATATCAGCCACCCAAAGCGGCAGCACATCCTCCGGCATACCGCGCTTCCCGGCGAAATCATATTTCAGGCTTCTTGTATTCCTTCTGTTTATGATCTTATCAAAATCAAGATTTTTCTCAGCCATATTAATTACCATACCTTTCTATAACTTGCAATTTGGGCCGCAGGCCCAAATTGCGATTGAAAAATCAAAGATTTTTCAATCTGTCCCCTTCTATCTCTTCAAAAACTGCTTCCAGCTCATCCAGTAAATCTTTTACATCTTCGATTCCAACAGAAAGTCTCAAGGTACTTTCCGTAATCCCATTTCTCTCACGGACTTCCTTCGGCACATCTGCATGTGTCTGAGTTGTCGGATAAGTGATCAGCGTTTCAACACCTCCAAGGCTTTCCGCGAACTTGATCATGCGGACCTTTTCTAAAACAGCCTGCGCAAACTCTTTGCTTTCCAGCTGAAATGTGATCATAGCCCCAAATCCTCTTGCCTGTTTTTTCATAATTTCATGGCCCGGATGCGTGGGAAGGCCCGGATAGATTACCTTTGATACCGCCTTTTGCTCCTTTAACCAATTTGCAATCGTTATGGCGTTTTGCTGTGATTTTTCCATACGGATTCCCAGTGTTTTTATTCCGCGCAGAATCAGCCAGCTGTCAAAAGGTGCAAGCCCTGCTCCTGTAGTCTTAATGAGAAACCGGAACTTCTCACCGATATCCTCCCTGTTTGTGACCAAAAAACCTGCCAGTGTGTCATTGTGGCCGCCAAGATATTTCGTCCCGCTATGTACAACAATATCTGCTCCCAAATCCAACGGGTTCTGGAAATATGGGGAAAGGAAGGTATTGTCAACGATCAGCAATAAATGATGTTTTTTTGCTAACTTTCCCAGCTTCTCTATATCCGTCACATTCATCATGGGATTCGTCGGCGTCTCTATATAAACAGCCTTTGTGTTTTCCTTGATATAGCTTTCCACATCCTCTTTATAACAGTTAATACTTGAAAATGTAATTCCGTTTTTCTTCGATACGTTGTTAAAAAGCCGGATGCTGCCCCCATAAAGATCCGCATCCACAATCAGATGATCTCCCGGCCGGAACAGCTCCATCATCAAAGAAATGGCCGCCATGCCTGTTGTAAGCGCCAAGACGTCTGTTCCATTTTCCAATGAAGCTACCACTTTTTCCAAATGTTCCCTTGTAGGGTTCTGTAATCTGCTATAATCATAACCGGTGCTTTTCCCTACGCCGGGATGCGCATAGGTTGCCGTCTGGAAAATGGGATAACTGATTGCCCCATAATTTTGGCTTCCTCCCTCTTCTTCCTCCAGATGCAGGCACTTTGTTTCAATTTCTCTTGCCATAATTTCCTCCTGATTAGCCTAATTATTTATCCTTGTATTTCCTATTTACCTATCATATTAGTATGTTAATGGAGTATATCATACTATATCTAAAAAATCAAATTTTTTATAATTCTTTTTTTCTTTAACTGGTTATAAATTTTACTTAAAATAGCATCCGGTCTCGATCACTGCCATGATGTTAAGGTTCACAAAAAACACCTGCCCATTTTTTAAACAGACAGGTGTGTTTGTGTAAAAATATCTTTATTAAGAATGTATTACTTATTGCTTGATCCATGTTATATGATTGCTGTTCCACTCATCTTGATAACTGTTAATATATTCATCAAGGTTATTGCCGGAATAATAAACTGTTAAATCACTGCAAGAATCAAATATATTTAAATTTATGCTTCCGTTTCTAGCCCAACTATAACGATCCTCATCAACTATATTTGTAACGGAATCCGGTATCGTAATTTCCCTTAAACTACTGCATCCCGAAAATGCACCGCAACCTATGCTTGTCACAGAATCCGGTATCGTGACCTCCGTTAAACTACTGCATTTCGAAAATGCCCAGTCACCTATACTTGTTACGCCTTCAGGTATGGTGATTTCCGTTAAACTACTGCAACTCCCAAATACATACTCTTCTATGCTTGTTACGCCTTCAGGTATCGTGATCTCCCTTAAACTGCTGCAACCACAAAATGCACCGTTTTCTATGCTTGTCATGGAATTCGGTATGGTGATCTCCCTTAAACTACTGCATCCCAAAAATGCATTGACGCCTATGCTTGTTACGCCTTCAGGTATGGTGATTTCCGTTAAATTACTGCAATCATCAAATGCATTGTCGCCTATGCTTGTTACGCCTTCAGGTATGGTGATTTCCGTTAGATTACTGCAATCATAAAATGCCCACTTGCCTATGCTTGTTACACCTTCATCAATGATGATCTCATCTATCTTCTCATGCAAATCGTCCCATGGTGTAGTGGTGCCATATATACAAACGAAACCGTCCGTTTCATCAGTATCTCCGCGAAAATCATAGTCAAGCATTTCTCCTGTACCTGTAATGTATAAAACTTCATTTTTATAATACCATATTAAATGATCTCCGCATTTCCCAGATATCTCTGCATCTTCGATCAGTTGTTCTGATTCATCATTCTCTGTTTCTGATTCATCGCCCTGCTGTTCTAATCCGTCATTCTCTGTCTCTGCTTCTTCACCCTGTTGTTCTGATTCGCTGTCCCCTGCCTCTGATTCCTCCATCTGCGGGGTTAAGTCCCTGTCCCCTGCCTCCCCGGTTTGCTGTTCTAATTCGCTGGTACTTTCCGCATCCTGACCGCAAGCTGGTAAACCCACCGCAAGTATGAAACTCATAATAATCACTAATGTTCTTTTCATAATGTAATGCCTCCTTTAATGAAACCTATTTTCACTACAGGAATCGTTATTCTTGGCCATATGTTAGATAGCTATCTGTGTACATAATATCAAAGTAATTTGACAATGACTGACCCTCATAATAACAGATACCATCCTCTTCTTCTACTGTTAGCCGGCAAAGCCGCCCATCTTCTAAGATAAAATCAATATACGAATGCAGATCTGTCCTAAAAGCCATGACCCACATACCTTCTGTCAGAGTAATGCTTTCTCCCTGATCCTCTCCATCCACATTTACAATTCTTCCTTCTATGGAATTCTCAACCTGATACAGTAAATTCCATCTACTGTAAAACCATGTATATGTATGGATACTTTCTTCCGGAATACCGGTTTCGCTGATATCCGATATATGATATGCGTCGGCAAACCCACCTCCTACAATAAGCATATGCTCGTCGTAAAGCCTGTTAATTACACAGGCAGGATCTATCAGCCTATTTCGTTCAATCAATCCACTTTCCGTATAAATATAAGCAGGTTCTTCCCCTGAAAGATCATAAATGGCTGCTTCTCCCGTATAGTCCAACTGGCCATCTGCAGTAAGGTATAGGAACATATCTCCGTTTCTTCCGGATATCAGGGTAAGACACTCATTATTGTTAAGCCATACCCACTCATCAAATTTGTCTGCAACATTATCCCAATTTCCCATATCGATCCGCTCTGCTTTACCATCATTATCAGTATCCGCTACTACCCCTTCCATAAAGTCATATTGCATTGCATAATATTCCGGAATATCACAATATTTTTCCACAAAGAGATCCGGTTCTGCCGCAAAAAGAATTAGCGCCTGATAAATACGGATATCATCAATGCCGATCTGTCCTGACTGTATATAGAAGGTGATTCCCTGATATCCCAGAGACCATGCAAGTGCATCGTCCTGCAGCAGTTCTGTGATCATACTCTCCACTCCTTCCGGAAATGTTTCCTGATAGGTTTCTTCCAAAGATTGCATGATCAGCTCAGGCAGCTGTTCCTGATCCGTTACAATATCTGTCAACGCCAGCCTCTCCCCGGTCTGCGAATCAAAAGTGTAGCCAAAATATCCATTATAAAGACATGTCTTCAAATAGAAATCCCTATAAGGCTTATCTTGTTCCAATTCCCCTATCATGCATTTTCTGACAAAACTATAAACACAGGTGTCCGCACGCTGCATGTAACTATCCACATAACTTCCTATGGTTTCATCATCCACACCATATGCCGTCCTGACAGCTTCCATTTCCGCATTCAGTGACGGATCTCTCAGAGCTTCTGCCAGAGAAGCATATTTTTGCAACAACATGTTTCTCCTCGTGGTTGCATATGCTGAGAAATCAATGATCTCAGAATCCCTGTCAAGTACGTTCATATAGGAATCATAATAACTTAGCCAGGAGCCTCCCAGATCTTCATAATATTGCCCGTACCGTTCGTCTAATGACCATGTCGATTTCTGACTTGCTAATACTGCATAATACCTTTTAGGAAAAATATCTTCCATATCTTCCGTATCATCCGTCATCACAGTTTCCGGTATAATTTCATCTTCTGATACCACATTTTCTGCCGCATTTTCTGAAACCATGTTATCCGGCTTATTTTCACTGATTATTCCATAATTTCCGTCATAATCTTCTTCATGATTTTCTTGTAACGTACACCCGCACAAAAAAATGAAAACCATAATAAATACTAATTTTTTCATAATTAATAAACCATACCTTTTCACAACCTGCGAATACATACTGCCGCAGGCACAATATTTGCGATACCATACCTATTAAGGGGCTGCATCAACAGCCCTTTTCAACCTATTTTTCAAGCGTCAGTCCGGTGATTTCATCAACAGCTCATAGAACCTTTCAAATTCCTCATTGCTGTAGAAATCAATCTCCAGCTTACCGGTATTCTTATCCTTTAAGGATACTGCCACCTTCACTCCATGCTTTTCTGCAAGCCTGTCAGCATATTCATCAAAGTGAACCTTATACTGTTCTAAGTCTTCCTTTTTCTTTCCCTTTTTTTCTTTCTCCGGTTTTGTCAGATTCTTGACTAACTTCTCTACTTCCCGGACGGAAAGCTTCTTATCAAATACATCCATCGCCAACTGATACTGCTTGTCCGGATCCGCAATCGCCAAAAGCGCGCGGGCATGTCCGGTTGTAATCATATCATCCATGATCATCTGCTGTACCTTCGGAGAAAGCTTTAACAGACGCATGGAATTGGTCACTGCGGCACGGCTCTTAGATACCTTGCCTGCAACCTCATCATCCGTCATCTTAAATTCCTGCTTCAGGCGGCGGAATGCCAGTGCCTCCTCGATGGGATCCAGATCTTCACGCTGGATATTCTCAATCAGGGAGATCTCTACGATCTCCTGCTCTGTCATATTCTTAATAATAACAGGAACTTCCTTCAGTCCTGCCTTCTTCGACGCACGCCATCTGCGCTCGCCTGCGATAATCTCATAATGATCCTTCCGATCCTGTACAAGCAGCGGCTGCAGCACGCCATGCTGTTTAATGGATTCTGCAAGTTCTTCCAGCGCCTCTTCGTCAAATTTTTTTCTGGGCTGCTCCTTGTTCCTCTCTATCTTATTGATATCGATCATGACCGCGGCGCCTTTGACCGCAGATTCCTTCGGCGCTGCTACTGTCCCCGGTTTATTTTTGATCAATCCGTCTAAACCCTGTCCTAATCCTCTTTTTGCTGCCATGCCTGCCCCTTTCTCCAATCATGCTTCTGCTTTTGAAATACTTTACTATTCCCATTCCGCCTTTGACGACTCAAATAGATTTTCATGCTAATCCTCCATGTCAGAGCGCTTGCTGCAATGACACGCGATGAGATTGAAAAACGCCTGCTTTTGGCGTTTTTCTGTGTGAGATATAGAAGTTCTTTGCGAAACAGCCTTTGCTGTGAGCAATAGAACTTCTTCTCACACTAATCAGTATAGCATATATTTCATGAAATACAAAAATATTTATCGAAAATTTTAAATTTAGCGCAGCCCTTACAATTTCCGGGAAACTATGGTATACTTTTTGAAAAGTAAAAAAGGAGGATCGTATGATGTCAAATGCCACGAATTTATCTGCAGAAGAAGCTTTGAGCAAACTGCAGAAAGGAAATGAACAATATTTAAACGCATCTACTAATTCAGGGGATATTTCACCTGCAATTCGTAAAGATACCTGTGAAAACGGACAGCATCCCTACGCAATCGTTGTTACCTGTTCCGATTCCCGCGTAATACCGGAAAGTATCTTTTCAGCCGGGATCGGTGAACTGTTTGTGATTCGTGTTGCCGGAAATGTTTTAAGCGATACCCAGCTTGGAAGTGTTGAATATGCAGCAGATCACCTTGGAAGCAAGCTAGTAGTTGTTCTTGGACATACGCACTGTGGCGCTGTAGGCGCTGCCATCGGTGGAGGCGCGGGCGGTTTTATCAAATCCATTACCGACGAGATCAAATCTGCAATCGGAGATGTCGCAGATGATTACAAAGCCTGCTGCCTGAATGTTGAAAACAGCGTTAAAAAAATTGACGATCAGTTAAATATTCCGGGATTACAAGCAAGGGGCGCCGTTTATCATATTGAAGACGGTCATGTAGATTTTCTGGATAAATAACCATAGATTTTAATTTTATATCTTACACTATAAGAGGGAAACGCTCTGTCTATCAGCGCGTTCCCCTTTTTATTTTTCCGAAAACATATTTTGTCTATATCAATGTTATTTTTGTCAATTAAAAAGAATAAAAAAATTATTTGTTATAATTTCAATAAAAATAGCAAACCATTCAATTTCAAATACCAGAAGGATAAGAATTGTAAATTATTATTACAACGTACTATAGTTCTTAGTTATGATGCACTATAGTTCTATAAACTGCAGGACAGGATAATGGAGCAAAGATGAATTATACCATATGTGATTCTAATCAATTGATAAGAAAAGAATTGGCTGCTTTGTTAAAAAGTCTCATTTCGGCATCAAAAGAACCTTATCAGATACGTGAAATCAGCAGCGGTATGCAGATGGTGGATGATATCTTACAAAATGGAAGACATGACATCTGTTTTATACGGTCGGATATGTCAGGTTTAAACGGAATTGAAATCATGAATATCATCCGCAGTTATAGGCAGAATTTGTACTGCGTTTTATATTCCGGAGAAGAAAAATACGCCCTGCAGGCGTGGGAAAATATGGCAGACGCCTATTTAATGTTTCCTTTTGACAAGAATCAATTAATCAGAATCTTAGAACATAGTAAAAGCTTTTTTCAAGAAAATGATTGCGCATGTTTAAGATTTAAGCGAAAAGACGGTTGGTACCATATACGCCTGCGCAACATTATTAATCTGGAAAGCCGGGCTCATAAAGTCATCCTGAATATGGTAAACCATAGCAGTATCGAAGCATATGGGAAACTGGACTGGTTTGAAGAGGAAATACAGGAAGACCATCGTTTTGTAAGAATCCATAAATCTACTATTGTAAACGGCAATTATATCAGGCGGATTTCGGCTACGGAAGTAGAACTGGTCAATGGAAAAATATATCCCATTTCCCGCACGCTGCACAATAAAGCGAAAATACAGTATGACGAATATATCGAAAAATATACGTACTGAGTCCGTATAAAGAGATTGTCTGCTCAAAGCAAAGCTATAAAAAACAATCGTAGCATGGAGGATAGTGTGAAAAATAAATTTTTCACACGCAAATTTGTGCCTGCGGCCCAAATTCGCAGGTTACGGAAAGGCATGGTTATTAATATGACAGAGGAAATTACTGTAAGAGCAATGTCAAGAATCGACGCCATTAATGCGCCAAAATTTGAAGAACTGCTAAAAGAAGCCATGGGGGACGGTCAGAATTCCCATATTGTAATTGATATGACGGATACAGTCTATATCTGTTCTATTGGTTTACGAGTATTACTTGCAACTCAAAAAAAACTCCATCAAAAGGATGGCTCTATGATCATTACCGGCGTAAACCCCCAGATTATGGAGATCTTTGAGATAACCGGTTTTTCAGGCATTTTCACAATGGAATAAGGAAAGGATCAAAAATCTCATGAATCTGACTTGGCAGCAAAAGATATGGAAATACGGAGGCGCTTTCCTGCACGCCATAAAACCGGTGCTGATCTATATGATCGTACCACCATTTTTGCTGGCCGTATTATCTCCATTGTTAAACCGCGGGAATTACGAAGTGTCTGCAGAATATTATATGTATGCTTCTAATTTTTATACTTTTTTAGGATTGGTCTTCGTCATTTTGATCTTTTGGAAATCTGCTAAAAAGCGCCAGTCATACATCATGGAGGAGGTTACCTTATCTCTTCAGGATCTCAATAAAACGTATTTGTTTGGAATGATCCTATTTGGAGCGGCGGCAGCAGTCAGTATTTCTTCGATATATACCCTTCTTCCAAAAGCGCTGATGCAGTCCTATGAAGAGCTGTCATACGGCAGCTTTAAGGCTTATGATGTAACGCTTGCTATCATTTCAGCGGTGGTATTAGCACCGGTTCTGGAAGAAATTGTATTCCGGGGATATATGTTAGGACGACTGCTGCCGGTATTTGGAGAAAAAAAGGCGGTAGCAGTCGTCAGTATTTTATTTGCCCTGTGTCATATCAATCTATTCTGGGGATTGTATGGACTGGTTATGGGATATCTGCTTGCGAAGGTATCCATACGGCAGGATAACCTTCTCTATTCCATTGCAATGCACATTGGTTTTAATCTGCCGTCGGCAGTTAATTATGTTATTTTGAACAATGAAAGATTATATCACTCCTTATACGGAAATAAATTTTTAATTGTCTGTTATGGCATGACTGCCGGATGTATTGTTCTTTTGTTATGGAGACAATACAAAAAATATGAAAATATCTGACTCCATCCAAACCAGAAAAAGAGGAGACCTATTATGGACGATTTTTTAAAAGTAATATCCGATGTACTATCCGAAATATTTGAAGGCATTTTTATTCCAATTCTGGAATTTTTTTTAAAGAACGTTCTAGACGCTTTGACTGATGCCGTAAAAAATGCATTGGCAGCTTTGTTATACTGGTTATTTACATCTTTGTTAAGCATGGTAGATTTTATGGTGAAAATATTTGATTTTTTTTCCGGCAGCGAAGATGTTGTTTATACGATACCCAATAAAAAAGAAGAAGCTCTGTCTGTTCTGGAGCTTTTTTTCAAAATCAACGGAATACAGAAAGCTTTTCTGGTAATTACCTGTCTGGCAGTAGGATTGTCATTTATTTTTACAATTTATGCTGTTGCAAAGTCCACATCGGATATGGCGCTTGAGGATAAAAATCCCATCGGAAAAGTTCTGGGAAGCGCATTAAAGTGCTGCTTTACTTTTATGCTGGTGCCTTTTCTATGTATCTTTATGTTAAAGATTTCTACGATCGTATTGGACGGCATTGAAACGGCGTTAAGCGTCCGGACTCAGTCAACGTATGAAAGTATGACCAGTAATAATGTCAGTTTGGCAACTATTTTGTGGCTTTCTTCCAGTATGAACGCAGCGAAGAACACTGAATATAATATTTCCAGCGCCCCAGATAGGGCAAGTTTTAAGGATTACATACGCTCTGCTTTCTATAATGGAAACAGTAGCTGGAAATATGGAAGCAAAGATGTTGAAAATAATTTTGAATATAAAAAATTTAATTATGGCATAGGTTTTGTTTCCTGCATATTTTTAATTATTATGCTGATGGCATCCATCTTATTATTTATCCGCAGACTCTTTGAGATCGTAATCCTGTATCTGACGTCGCCCCTGTTTGTATCAACAATGCCGTTAGACGGGGGCAGTATGTTCTGTCAGTGGAAAGATCTGTTCATAGCGAAATTTTTTTCAGCCTTTGGCTGCGTATTTTCTATCCGTTTATATGTTATGTTTATCCCGATTTTTGCAGACGGTACGATAAATTTGTATCCGACAAATGCAGAAGTATCTTATTTCCTTTTGACACTGTTTCTGATCGGCGGCGCATATGCCGTCTATAAAACCCATCATATCCCCCTTATGATCCTGAATCCGCAGGCGGCAGCGGCGGCAGAACAGTCTGCGGGGACCATGCTTTCTACTGCCAGAATGGCAGCCGGAGTTGCCGGCAAAGCAAAAAGAGCGGCAAAAATGCGTATGCGTTAATAAGATTAAGATAAGGAGACGAAACATATGACAATGGTATATCTTGGCTTATTCAGCCAAATCTTTGAATGGATCTGGAAAAAAATACTAGCTCCAGTAGTAAATTTTGTCGCTGATTTGTTAGGTCGTCTGTTTGGATGGATCTTTAATACAATTCTGCTCCCCATTCTAACGAAGGTACTAGAAACTGTATGGCCATGGTTCAAAGATTCGTTAAAGGAACTTTTCAGTGGTATTCTCTATCGTTTTTTGTCGTGGATCTTTAAAATGATTGATTATATGAATATTGCATTCGATATTTTTATCGGTACTTCTAAAGTCTCCTATGGAGAGAAGAAAGTGCCACTGTTAAATGCCATGATGTCAGTAGATCTTGTATCTAAGGCATTCTGGATCATTACGGCGCTGGGCATCGGAATCGCGATGCTGTTGTGTATTTATGCCGTTATGAAATCCTCATTGGATTTTGATTTTGAAAATAAACGTCCGGTAGGTGCAGTTATGCGTTCCATGTTAAAATGTTTTTTTCAATTTTTGACCATACCCTTTTTTATTATATTTATTCTTCAACTCTCCGGCATTATTTTAACCGCCTTTGATACTGCGCTATACGATCCGTCAGCCGGTCATAAGCAAACCCTTGGATGTATTATGTTTGGGATCACTTCTCTAGATGCGGCGATTAATAACTCTTCTCTTAATTTAAGCAGTACAGCATCCAATGTGGATCTTCTGACTTATAGAATACGGGGAAGCTTTTATAGAGGAGAAATAAGCTACTTGGATATTGAGCAAGTAAAAAAATACTTTGATTTAAGTAAATTTGATTATCTGGTAGGGATCATCATGGGTATCTTCCTTGCAGTGATCTTATTGATCTGTTGTATTACCTTTATTCGGAGAATATTTGAATTGCTGACATTATATCTTGTATCACCTTTATTTGTGTCTACCATGCCGTTAGACGATGGAGAAAAATTTAAAAAATGGCGGGAACTATTTATTGCAAAAGTATTTAGTGGGTATGGTTCCGTACTTTCCATGAAACTGTATCTGATGCTCTGCCCGATCATCATCGGCAATTCCATACAATGGGGAAGTTCCGCTACATCGAAAGATGCCACTTATTTTATCAAATTGATTTTCTTAGTAGGCGGCGCTTGGGCAATGTTAAAGATCGGTCCCATGATCACATCATTACTCAATGCCCATAACGGACAAACAGAACAGGCAACAGCTGATTGGATCGGTGGAAAGGCGGGTCAAACAGTGGTTGTCGCTGCCGGATGGGCAGCAGACAAGGCAGGTTCCGGAATCGGCACCCTTGGACACAAATTTTCATCCAGCGTAAAACAAGGTATAAACAAAACAAGCAAAGGGGTTGACAGTAAAGCAAAAGAACAATCACATAAATATAAGTAAATCCGGCTCTTTACCTTTTTAATGCTTGTGAAAATGTATGGATAGTGATACATTAATATAGAAAGGGAATCTTTCACGGCTTATAATCACCTATTATGATAGGAAAGGTACAAGGAGTGTATATGGAAATCTTAGAATTTGAGCATGATATGGTCATCGCAAGAAAAAACGATAAGGTAAAATGCTGGTATCTGATTCAGCAGGGAAGCGTATTACAGAAAATGGAGTTTTCGGAGATTCGTCTGGAAAAGAACTCCATTATCGGTTTTCTGGAAAGGGATATCTATCTGTGCGATTATATTGCCATCGAAGACACTTCACTGGTTGCTTTAAACTGTGAAACTTCCGAAAATCTCAAACGGACGCTTTCGGGAAAGGAAAAGATCCGCAATATCTTCCTACGCGCCGCCGTCATACAGCGGCACAATCTATTAAAACTGTATACGGAGCTTTCTGAAAAAGCCAGCGAGTTCCATACTTTGGTGGAAAACCTATATTACGATTATAAGATCTTATGTGGCAAATATAAAATTGAAACTCAGAATTTTTCCAAGATGGAACTGTTTAAACCGCTGGTGATGCAGCATAAGGCGGAAAAATGGGAAGTCCATAACAGCATCAGCATCGTACGGAAATATATGCAGGAGTATCTGCAGCTTATGGAGAAGGACGACAGCCTTACGGTGGGCGTAATTATGGAAGCCGCCGCACAGATGCGAAGATTTTCACTGGGTATCAACGAATTGGAAAGCTATCTTTCTTACAATAAGGATATTCTGCTTAGTGAAAACGAACTGGATCTTTATAGGCTATATTTTGATCTTTCCATCGAAATGTATGCAAAAAAATATGATATTGAACCGATTACGGAAGCTCTTGGCCGGATCACACAATCCGCGGAAAAATTCCAGATTTACAATAACCGCCTGATCCGCAGACGCATTAAGGAATATGAGGAATATGATTACAGTGGAGAAAGCAGGAACACGCTTACTTCAGACGGGTCAGTTAAACGGATAGAAATGGACGTTTTGGCAGAAGACTGTCTTTCCCATATTCTGGAATATGCCGGTTATCAGAATACGGAAATTGATGAACTTAGCGAGAGGATCAAAAAATATTTTAACCTGCCTGACTTGTTATCTACCGACAAGGAAACCTATGCGCTCCGAAAGAAGATCTCTGCTGATTTTTATGAGATATATTATAAGGTATTTATCAAAGCGGTGGAAGATGAAAGCACGCTGACACCAGTTCTGGAAATGTTTCTAAATTTTGGATTCATGGATACCTCCTTTGTAGGGGAAGACCGTGTCAAAGAACTTTATGATCTGTGCGCCCATCTGGATATCTGTCATTCCAGACATATCTACACAATCTATGAGTGGCTGAAACAGATCTATAAGGGAAAGAAAGAAACTTCTAAAAATGAATATGATGCCAATTATCCTGCTTTTCTGGCGGAACAGTATAGGGAAAAAACGATTACAAAAGAAGAAATGGAGAAGCGTCTAAAAGATCCGAGACTGCGTGTGGAATTTGAGATCAACAATATGTTTTCCATGATCAATAAACTGACTTACGGCAGAATTACAACATTCTGTCCTATCTTAAACGGTAGCGACCTGATCAACTCTATAGACAAAATGCTCGTTACTGCGGAAAAATTGGAAAATGCCATGAATGAGATCCGGATGATTGACTATTCCATATTTTACAGGGAAGTTCCTTTCTCTGATAAGGATCATGGAATCGCCAATGACAGGGTCGTTAAAGAAATTCTACCCGACATCATCCTGATGCCTAATGTGGGAATACGATCTATGATGTGGCAGGAAACAGCCACTACAAAAACCGACACACCGGGTCGTTTTATGTTCCCAATCTTTACTTCCGCAGATCTTTCAGATCTGATGATGATTGCCATGGGACGTTTCCACTGGGAGATCTGTAGGAAGATCGAAGGAATGCGTTGGAACGATCTGCGAGAAAAATCGCTGACTGCGGAGTATTGCAACTATCTGCAGTTTTATAAAAAGAACAGCGAGCTTTCGCCGGATGCAAAAGAGAAGGTAAAGAACGTCATGCAGAATGTGAAAAATAATTATCGCGAGGTATTTGTACGAGATTATATCAACTGGATCAAATTTGAAGCACGAGGCAGTTACCGTCTGAACAAGGTTGCCCGTGATATTCTGGTCCGCCACATTCCGTTTAATAAATCCATTCGTGATGGAATTAGAAACAATCCGTTCTATCAATTATCCATGACGAGATTTGAAACGGAGCTGGCACGTAAACAGCAGCACTATGCCGGCGTACTCGTTAAATACGAAAAGGCAGGCGGAAAATTTATGAAGGATTTGCAAGAAACGGCACAGTATTATAATATGTAACAGCATTTCCCTAAAACCGCAAAAGCAGGAACATGCTATCATGGATGTTCCTGCTTTTATTATTTATGCTATCTTTATAATTTATATAGTCACTTAATTGGATAATATTTTATCTGATTATCTTATCATATTTGTCATTACTGCCGGTTCTTTTTCAGGAAGACCAAACTTTTCTTTACCCAGCTGGATCGATTTCATCAGAAATACCATGTTGCGCGCCAAGGTCCGCATCTGCTGTAAGCCTTCTGCATCCTGCTGCGCTTCTCCTAGCTCCCTTCCATGGATTCCGTTCCAGTATTGTCCGCTTGCAACCGGCATACCGCAGATTGTAAAATATTTATTCAACTCATCAAAGGTCGCTGTAAGACCGCCCCGCCTCGCCGCAGCAACTGCCGCTCCAACTTTCATCCTCTTATCAAAATGTGTGCTGAAGAACAATCTGTCCAGGTATGCAATCAATGTAGCATTGGCGGATGCATAATAAACAGGAGTACCCACAACCAACCCATCTGCTTCCTCAAACAGGTGCGCCGATTCATTTACTGCATCATCAAAACAGCATTTGCCGTTCTTTACACAAGATCGGCAGGCAATACAGCCCCTGATATCCTGATTACCGATATGTAAGATCGTTGATTCCACTCCTTCGGATGTAAAGATCTGCTGCATTTCATTCAGTGCAATAAAGGTATTGCCATTGGCGTGCGGACTCGCGTTTACTAATAAAACTTTCATTGCTCATCTCTCCTTTTTTGATATTTTTAATTTTGATTTTTTTATACTTTTATTTTATATATATTACATGCCTTTTTCTATCATGATAACTTGTTTCTTCTCACAAACCATCCGGATGTAATACACACCATGCCAAAATCAGTTTTAACTGTTTTGACGGCAATGTGGCGGATTATGATCATCATAATACATTGTAACACTTATTTCAATTTTCCGAATCTATATCCATCAGATTAGGAACATCTGCACAAACGGCACATTCAACTTTGGGCTTGCCTGTAAAAACTTGCACCTACATCAGTCGATTTTGCAGTATCTTTAGTAATACTTCTTTCCTATGGATTACATGGGTTTCAGATTTTTATTGAGCCTATCTACCATCCAGGCAATTCGTTTTTCCCGCCCCGCATTTGTCTTTGCGTCAAGATATGCTCGCGTATATGTTTTCTTTACAGATGGGGACATGGCCTGAAAATTTGTGTAGGCGGGTTCGTACCCTTCCAACAATGCAGATAAGCAGGCAATCTGTTCCTCTGTAATGATTGCCAGAGGGTTCCCCGCGTCCCACTGGCCGTTTTTCTTGGCCTCATCTATCTTTTTCCTGCCAAAGTCAGTCATAAGCCCTCGTTCTTCAAGACTTTTCGCCAATGCCTTATTTTTCTCTGACCATTTACTGTTCTCTCTGCGCAGAGAAAAATACTTCTTATAGCTTTTATCATCAATCTTTTCCATCTGTCCGTCAATCCAGCCAAAGCAGAGAGCTTCTTCTAGTGCTTCCCCTGCTTTAATCGTTTTCGGTCCACCAGTCTTGCCAAATAATAGCCATACGCCAGCACTAGAAAGGCAATGTTCATGGAGCCATTCCCGGAACTCTTCCCGGTTAGCAAATTTCAATATTTCACTCATAAAATAACTCTCCTCATCCTGTAGTCCGTATCAGATTCTGCACATAAGCGGGAAGCTGCTGTTCTCCCGCAGCCTGATGCCTGACTGCGTCGCACTCTGCTAATTTGCATAGGCATCCATCAAATAATGTTACAACTTTATTCTTTTTCATCATCCTTCTCCTCTGGTGTAGCACTAATTTCTTTCCCTTCACCCAACGTACTTAAGAAATCATTTAACACATTATGAAACAGTAATGTTTCTTCTTCACTGCTTTCAAACACTACATTATCATTTTTATCAAATATTTCTTCAACTGAATATTCTTCTAACTCTATGCCATCTTGATACTCAACGATAAGGTATTGTCTCCGAAAATTGCCATTTTCCAGATTATCTTCCCAAGAGGAACAACTAAAAATCCGCTCTTGCCCGCCTTGCGAATTATATATAAAAAAAATTCTTGTCCAACCGGTTCCGGTAATTTCAATAGTATTAACATCAGAATACAGAGTTACTTTTGGACTATGCATACCATATCTGATTGATTCCCACTCAAATAAATCTCCATCCTGACAATGAAATGCCAGAATGATCCCATCATCATACGTCCAGTTTATATTAATTAATAATTCATTTTCCCCGTCCCCATTTAGGTCTTCTGCCATAAAATGCACTACATTTATTTCACGTGCCGAATATTCTTCATAATAGTCAGATATATATTTTTCTTCGCCGTAACTATATGCATTTGCATCTCCTTCAATAAATTGAACAAACAAGTCATTTAAGGCAATATTGTCATCTATCTCTATACGAGTATCCTCTGATGTCTCGGTTTCTTCTCTGTCTTCAGTTTCTGCTGTTTCAGTCTGTTCCGTATATGTTTGGTCTTCCGTTTGATTTTCACTTACTTCCGTACCAGATGTTTCGTTTTCTGCTTCACCCTGATTTCCACCTGCCGAACAGCCCGTTATAAGCAAAAGTAACATAAATACTGTCAATACTTCTATTTTCATTTTATCAGTTGTCAATATGCTATTTCTCCTTATACTATGCCTTTTGCCTATTATTTAATTAGTGGCTTTAAGTATATCACTTAAATTTTATCATTTCAAACTTTTTCAAGAAAACAATGGAACTGTTTCTTGGCAAAACTTTACTTGACAAATTAAATATTGTTATTTATGTTATATAACAAATGTTTGTTTTATAGTTTTACCGAAAAGCACAAAGCGAAATTGTTTGCTTTTAAGCAGCGTTTTACATTTCTATTTAAGTCGCAACAAAGCTGCGATATGGGGGATTTATATGAAGGTTGGCTGGCGAAGAAATAAACTGGATTTTATTTCCTTCTCTGCTTACTCATAAACAACCTCTCCAATCTCTAAAGCCCGGCAAGGAATTTTTTCCTGCTCCCATAATATCTTTTCAAATTTTTTTGTACTGATATTATCTGAAATCGGCGGAAAAGAGTCATCGTAATGATCCAAAAAAACTTTTTTAGGTTTTAGTCTTCGGACAATAGATAATCCGCACTTTTCTAAATCGCTGCGCCCCTGAAACGGCAGGATAAGTATATCCGCTCCTGTGGGATATTCCACATCCACAGACAGGTTCAAACTTCCCATGATCTGTATTCTTTTATCCCCACTGAGAACCTCATAAAACAGGATCTCTTTATTTTCCGGATATTGCAATTGCATTTTCAGAAAATGAAACAGATGGACCGGATGGCAGAAAACCTTAGGGCGAAACACCGTTTTAACAATGAGGGGTACATCAAATCTACAGTGTCTGCTTTGATATGCCGTAACCGTAAACGACCCCACATGGATCTGTTCTCCCGGTCGGATCACCTGCATCTGTTCCGACCGCATACCTTCCCGCAGCAAGGTATTGTAAGGAGTCTGCGTACACCACAGTTTTAAGGGGGCTTTATTATAAATAGCCGGAATTCGGGCAATATGGTCAAAATGCCCATGTGTGATAAATACATGTTTTATCTTACGGAATTCCTGTTCGCCGGGAGATAGGTTCTTTGAACGCAAGGATTCCTGCGGCTGAAGTCCGCAAAACGGGTCAAACGCAATTGATATGTCATTTTCCTTCAAAATCAGAGCGGCTGTCCCGTACCATTTTAACTGCATTTTTTATTTCCTTTCTTCTTTAGAATTAGATAGGTCATTTTTCCTACGAGCGTTTTGGGATATTGTTAAATTCAGTGGTTATGTATTTTACTTTAATATATCTACTTCCTTATATAAAGTCAATCGCAGTAAACTGCGTGTTTGGCAAAAAATAAAGTTTTCTGGACTTTTTACTTTTTTGATTTTAAAATTACAAATGTGGCGATCTGATATGGGAATGACTTGGAAAATAATATATGAGTGGTAATAATGTTGGTTTGATACAATCAATGGGAGGTTGGTGCGATGAAGATAGCAATCTGCGATGACAGGGAGGATGACCGCAGTGCACTTAAGGCGCTGCTGGAAGCCCACGGGCAGGATTTTGAAATAAAGGAATACGGTTCCGGGAAAAGTCTGTGCGGGGATATGGATTATATACGGAAATGCCGCATTGTATTCCTCGACATCAACATGGATGACTTGGATGGCTTGGAGACGGCAAGACAGATAAAGGCAAAATACCCGAAAGTGCATATCGTACTGGTCACTGCTTATGTGAATTATGCGCTGGATGGGTACAAGGTGAAGGCGAGCCGTTTCCTTTTAAAAGATGATCTGGATCAGACTTTGCAGGAATGTATGGATGATATCCTTTGGGAAATCCAGCAGGAGGAGCGGATGGTGGAGTTCGACTTTGTGGAGGGGAATACTCGGCTTAAGGTGGACGACATCATCTATATTGAAACGAGTAAACACAAGAATGTGTTCTACACACAGGGACGGACATTCAACATTTATAAAAAAATGGATGAGCTGGAAGAGGACTTGAAGGGGATGGGCTTTGTGCGGATACACCAGAGCTTCCTCATCAACATGAAGTACGTCGAGAAGATCAGCAGCTACGTCATGGTCCTGACCACGGGGAAAGAGATATCCGTGCCGAAATCAAGGTATCAGGAAGTGAAGCGGCAGTACACATTGTTTAAAGGGGCGGAGTGATCATGGAAATAGAAGAAATAGGGATGTGGATACTTTCTTTATGCCTCATAGCGATAGAGACATGGGGGATTGTATACTTTTTTGATATGTTTATGAAAAGGAAAAGGAGGGGATGGCAGGATAAGTGCAGATATATTGTTCTGTACCTTGCTAACTTTGTCGCTGCATTTCCGGGAGAGTATCTGGGGCCAATAGGAATTAAGATTACGTTGGTAGTCCTGGTATTCACAGCATTCTGCGCGGTGTTTTACAAGATGGAGTTAAAGCAGTGTATTTTCTTTTTTGTACTGTATTATCCGCTGTTGTATCTGATAGACTTTTTTTCACTACAGGTTGAAAACATACTGATAGCCAAGGAGGAAGAATATGCGCCCAGCATTATCTTTCTGGGACTGCTCGCAAAACTAATCTGGGTTTTCCTCCTATTTATATTACAGAGGATATGGAAAGGGAAGAAAAATAATAAGGAACTTTCCTATAAGGAATGGCAGAAATTCTGTGTAGTGCCGCTGTTCACCATGGCATCCATGCTGCCTATGTATTCTTTTTACATCGGCGAAAAAAAGGTGCAGGCAGTCTATCTTTTTATTGCGACGGGGCAGATCATGATAAACTTCCTTGTGATGGCGGTGATGAAGAGCATCCGTGATAAGGGGGAGTTGTTAAGGGAAAACGCACTGACAAACCAGAAGAAGGAAAGCCAGCTTGCGCATTACCGGGATATGCAGGCGGTCTATGAGCGGCAGGGACGGAAGATGCATGATTACAAGAACCAGATAAGGACGATACAGGTGCTGTTAAAGGAAGGAAACACGCAGGCTGCTGCCGCGCTTGCAGAGAAGCTGACGGAGAGTATATCTGTGGAGATGTCGGCGGTCAATACGAACCATCCTGTCGTGAACGCAGTCTTGAACCAGAAGTTCCATGTCGCAAGGGAGCAGGGGGTGTCCATGATTTTCAGGGTAGGCGACATGAGCGGGATACGGCTGGACGGGGAGGAAACGGTAATCCTGCTTTCCAACCTGCTGGACAACGCCATCCATGAGTGCGTGAAGGTCGTAAGCGCGGGACGTAAAGCCGTCATAAATATTAAGCTGGTGCAGGAGGGCGAAAAGATGATTTTTTCCGTAAAGAACCCCGTGGCGGAAAAAGTGCAGATCAAGAACGGTATTGTTTTGGATTCTGACGGAGAAATGCACGGTGTGGGCCTTATAAATGTAAAAGCGGTGGTGGATAAATATGATGGTGACTTTGCTATTTCCTGTGACCAGGAAAAGTTCCAGACGGTGGTGATTTTATAAATGTTATGGTCATTTCGTGCAAAAAAATAGTCATTTGGTGCAATGCAGGTTGGAAAACAGACGACACCGGGGTAAATTTTATATGCAGGTCAAAGTTAGCAAAAAAATTACAAGGGAGTCTGTTTGGAAATGAATTTTATAAAAAAGAATTATGAAATTTTTATTGTGAATTTTATTTTTCTTGGATTTATAGTGATTACATTGCTGGCACAATTCGGAGTACATATCAGGGTTGATAAGAGTGTGGATCTGGTTCCTGTTAAATTGGAATACAGAGGTGCAACAAGGTATATTAAGCTGGAGTATGAAGATAATGAACAAAAGTCATTTTGGATGCCGGTTTCTGTTGTGTTTGGAAGAAACAGTGAACATGAGATCAAAGATATCATATACGATGGCGATTCTATTACAAGAAATGTATTTATCAATACAAGATCCCATAAGGTCATAGGGGTAACGAAGAGCAGTAAATCGATATTATCCCTGTATTACAATAACAGTAAAATGTTTCGATATGGATTATTGATATTGCTCATAGGCGATATTTTTATCGTTATGATGAAATCTATTCAAACTAAAAAAGGTAAGAAGATGATTGATATGAGCCAGTATCGGTATGCTCCGGAGGATAAGGGAGCGCTGGAACTGAATGAAATCATCTTTCAGTTGAGGGAATTTAGGGGATTGAATTTTCTTATTATCCTAATTTGTACAATGATGGGTATTATTTATTCATTTGCTCTTGTTGCTATTTATTCGACAGGGGGCATAACAGGATTAGGTTTGGGTATAGGGATTGTCATTATCTGTATTATATTTGTGATGATTCCTTTGGGCATCATTGTTTTGGTTCGAAAGAAGGCTAAAAAGAAGGATGAAAAGAATAAAATAATCAAGAACGCAAATACATATCTGTCAAATGTCGGGGAGGATTTTTTAGAACAGCTACAGGCAGACTTAAATAAGGGTTTGCCGTTTATGAAAAAACATAACCTGATCATTTCAGATCGTTACATTATTGGTTCATTAACAGGTGTGACGCTTAATCCGATGGCATTAGATCCGATTGCTATTCCAAAAGAACAAATCAGAGAAATCGCTTACGTGTACTATACCTGGGCAACTCTTAGGTATCGGTTTATCGTGCAGAAAGTTTATTTCCGTCTGAAAAACGGGAAAGAAATCATGCTGCCTGTAAATGACCGGTATAATATAGGACTGACGCTGAAAGCCTTGGAAGATTGCAGAGTTCCAATCATAGATATAACGCCGGAGAAAAAGAATTAAAAATATATTTCAAAATAAGTGAAGGAGGGTTATTAGAAACAATGCAAAAACTTTCATTGCAGTGGCTGGAAGATGAATTGAAAAAAAATTTTAAAAAAGAGCAAATCACTTCCGATGATTTGGAACAGATCAAGTATTTTAGTATGAGAGAAGATGGCGACTTAATCATTGAAATATCTCTGGAAGAACCCCCTGTTCCGTTTTCAACTCCCTGAGGTGGAGACGAATGGGAGTATTGCGTACTTAATGGCAGCCAAATCAAAGAGTATGTAGATAGTATGATTGAGAATGAATATAGTAAAATCCGTGATCCCTATGGATATGTATTATCTACATCGCCTATTTCATACAAGAAACTGTCCAATTTAAAACAATCATGTTGTTGGCTTGATTAAAAGATATGTTATCGGTTAAGAAAAATCAAATTATTTAATATGGAGGAAAAAAATATGACACCACAAGGAATTGCTATCGTTGCAGGATTATTTATTTTTATCATCGTCGCCGTAATATATTCAAAGACGGCTGGTAAAAAAATCATTGATGAATTTCTTAAGGAAGTAGAGGAAAAATATCCCCCCAAGGATAAATTTGAGTCTGCTAATTCTGCTTATGGGTCTGCTTATGTCACGGAAAAAGGGGAATTATTGTTTCTTTGGCCCTCCGGATGGATGCCGGCATATAAAAAATGGAACTTAAAAGAAATTGGGTATATTGCTACCTTTAAAGGAGAATTTGGTATTTGTGACAAGGATGAAAAAATTATGCGTGGAGAATATTTAGTAGCCCCTAAGTATGATAAGCCCATGCTGCAAGGAAAGGCGGATGTTAATTTTAATATCGGCATAGGCCAAATCGATGGTTTTGTGGCATTTGTAAAGAAACATGGACCCCATATCAAACACACTGTCGGTGGCAAAGTGGTTGATGATTAACTTCTATATAATGACGGGAATACAAAAGGGAATTGGGACATTTTTAATAAAATTACTTAGATGGAGGAACAAAATATGACACCACAAGGAATTGCCATTCAGTTACAAAACTACATGATTTTACTTAGTTCAGAAGAAAAGATAACACCACAAGGAATTGCTATTATTGCAGGATTTATTATTATTTTGACCGTTGCTATACTATATGATAAGAAAAACGGCAAAAAATTTCTTAAGGAAATAGCGGAACAATATCCTGTCAAGGAGGCATTTGGTGATTTCTATGTCACGGAAAAAGGAGAATTATTGCTTCGTTTTGGCTCCGGAACGCTGCCGGGATACAAAAAATGGAATTTAAGTGATATTGCATATATTGCCACCTTTAAGGGAGAATTTTCTGTTTACGGCAAGGATGATAAAGTCATGCGCGGTGAGTATCTGACCCCCAGCAAAAAGAAGTTTTTAGCAAGCGCTGCTGTTGTTAATTTTTATATCGGCATAGGCAAGATCGATGGTTTTGTGGCATTTGTAAAGAAACATGGACCGCATATCCAACACACTGTTGGTGGAAAAGTTGTTGAGGATTAATTTGAACCAATTGGAAACCGTTTATTTTGACAGAAGGAGACAAAAGATGGGATTGTTTGATAAATTTCAGAAAAAGGAAGAACAAAAGGATAATGTTCCTCCGGCGGATTCGACGAAGTTGGATCTGAAAATCAATGATGTGGAGGCCTGTAAGATCGATTATGCAAAGTCAGTTGAGGAACTGATTGCTTTTTATGATGAGCAGAAAATAAAGATTGCACAGGGCGATAAAGAGTATTTAAATGGAGAATTTATGCAGCTTGGCTTTGCGCTTGATTTTATCGACTTTGTGCAACATGTTTTTCATGTGACACTGGATTTTGAGGAGGGAGTAGTTCCGGCATTTGAAAGCATTTTGGACGCGCTAAGTCAGGCGTTTCAGCAAAAGAAACTCAGTGAAGAAATGTTCAATGATGTTTTGAAAAAGGCAACCGGATTCTTTAGTGTTGTAGTCTGGAAAAATATCGGAGGAGGATTCATCAGCTCCAATCTTGGATATGGAGTGAATATCAAGGGAACGAACGCGTTTGTATATAACCGCATCGGTCGGAGATTGCAGGGAGATACCGCTTCCGATATGATATCATTGTATGAAACATTAAGAAAACTGTGATATGGGAAAGCAAAACACAAGCAATGATGAAGGAGGACGACGATGTATATTATTTCTAAACGCAGAAGCTGGACTACATTTGGCTCAATATTAGTGACATTAGGCATTTTCGCAATTTTCATGGTGGTTTTTCTTGGTGTTGAGGATAACCATGTGTCAATGATTGGGATAATTGTGGGAATAGTGGGACTTCTTATTGCATTTCTGGGAATCAGGATCATCAGCTGGGACAAAAGCTATGACGCTAAAATGTCGCGGATCGATCCCAATCTTGACTATCATTTTTTTCTGACCTTCAGGGGGATGGAACAAGAGGTCAAGGACTTTTCTAAAATAGAGGAAGTGCTGACAGCGTTTGACTCGGGCAAAGAGGCGTGGAATCTAAAGATCGTGCCTCCTATGGGGACGCTTTCGGAGTGGAAGGGATATTATGATGACAAAGATAAAGCCTGGGTGATGGAAATAGCCTTTGTTCGTGAAGAGGGGGTTCAAAGATGGGTGCGCCGCGGCGGTTACGACGGACTGGTAAATTTGAATTGTAGAGACCTAAAAAAAATCATGGTGGATAAAAAGAAAGCCGACTTAGATCTCTTTGGCAGAGTTGATTGAGAACATGACTGAATATAACTGGCTATGCCCTGGAGCATAGCCAGTTAATCGCTGGATAGGGGTGCAATAACTATCAAAAATATACATCTAATTATACCAACCCGGAATATCTTCAAATGGATAAAACACATACTCTCTGTTGGATTCTTCATAACCGTTTATATTAGAATGTATATCTAATATCAGTTGATCTTGCTGTACTGTCCCACAATGATCTACCGTCCCATTCTGGTCAACCGTTGTGAAAGAAATCTTATCATCAATATATTCATAACTTACCGCGGTAAGGTTTTCATTATCCCTGTTGAACCATTTTTCACGAGGAAAATACCTTCCTCCGCTTTCCATTAAAATCTATTTCATAGTAGTTATTCTCAAAGTCGTACAGGCAAATCAAGTTTTCACGTATTGTAAATGGTTCTTTGTTTGAAATAGAAACAAATATATCTCTTCCAGAAAATGACCATTGTTTCTTAAAATCCAAGTCCAACATCGTTATTTCTATTTCTCCATAGATAATATATCCCTTTTCAACTTTATAAATTGCAAAGTTACAACTCAAACAGTCCAGCACAACATGGCGAATTATATGGGCGTCGGTAATCCTTATCTGCGTTATCATGTTGTCTTGTAGAACTGTAAGAATGTCATCTTGCAAAACGGCACAATCCAAATCATATGAATGATACGGTCCAATCAGCGCTACTTGAAATTCCCTTGCATATAAACCAATATGAATTGACAGTGTTTTTGACAAATCGTTGTGCCGATAATGTCCTGGATTCAATGTTACATCGTAGTGGCGATTATCTACCGAGTCAACAGTATATGTTTCATCAATATTAATTACAATGTGACATATTTCATTTTGTAAAATCATAGTCACACCTCTCCAAAATCTAATTTAATATTTCAAGCTGCCAATTTACACCCATTAATCAAACTGATACAAAAAAGCTGCCATATCACAGACATATCTCTTACATGGCATAGGCCATGGCGGTTCCTGCCCCTGCAATTTCCCTGCAACCATATCCTGCGCTCCCTTTAAAATTCCCGGAATGATATCTGCTGTCAGCGGATAATTTCCATGAGACGGCCAGATGGAATCAAATGCATCTTCCATTGCTATCATTTTTTTAAGACTGTGTTGAAATGCCTGCATATTCCGTCCCGCTCCAAACATAAAAATATCCCCATCCTGAATCGTATCACCCGAAATGAGCATACGTTTTTCACGCTCCAACAGCATTATGCTCCCCGGAGTATGGCCAGATGTTAAAATCACTTCAAACTTCCAATATCCTAAATCAATAACATCCCCTTCCCACAGCGGAAGCACATATTCCATGCTGCATCCTTCCGGCAGTGAATTTTGATAATGATCCATTTCTGCCGGATGCATATATACATGCTTAAAATCTCTATTGCATCCCGTATGATCTTTATCTGTGTGGGTGTTCACTAAAAATACCGGTAAGTCCGTCAGTCCTGCTGCCATTTCGCGAATCTGCAGTGTGCCAAATCCCGTATCGATCAGCATTGCTCTTTCCTTCCCTTCAAATAAGAAAGAGCGGACGCCATCTTCCTGAAAAATCCAGAAATGATCTGAAATCTTTTTGATATTATCCATTTTCCACCTCCAAAAATTAACATAAGAACAGGTAATTGCGAAACTCTGACATGTTTTTTTCTAATGTGCAACATTGACAATTCATCACAGGCACGCTTGCGCTGCGCGTCGCACGTAGCGGTACATAAGATGCCAAAATACGGCATCTAAGTACCGACGGCTCCCCAGCGCCTGCTTATGAATTTGTCAATGCAGCACATTAAGATTTATGTTATTGAGAGTTTCGCAAATATCTATTAATATAAGAACCGTTACATCACGCATAAATCTCCGCACAGTATTTCTCTGCCTGGACGTTCCACATTTTAGCATATAACCCGTCGCTGGAAATAAGCTCCGAGTGAGTACCGCTTTCAGCAATACTGCCATTTTCAAGAAGGATGATCCTATCGGCGTCTTTTGTGGTGGAAAGACGGTGCGAGATCAAAATAACCGCTTGATTTTCTGCATTTTCAAGCATGCTTTTGTTTAGACGGTACTCGGCAATAGGATCAAGGGCGGAGGAAGGTTCGTCGAGAATTGCAATCGGCATATCACGCATAAACATTCTTGCGATTGCCACCTTTTGGGATTCGCCGCCCGAAAGCATTGTCCCATTGTCGGAAAATTCTTTTGTAAGCTCCGTATTAATGTTGTCGGAAAGCGTTTTCAGCTTATTTCCTAAATCGGCTCTTTCCAGCACGGTCAGTATTTTTTCTCTTTCATCGTCTTCGTTTACAAAATCCATTTTGACGTTCTCCGCAAGGGTCGCACCGTAAATCTGGAAATCCTGAAATACCACACCGATCTTTTCACGGTATGCTCTTATATTCAGCTTTCTTATATCTACGCCCCCGAAGGTGATGCTGCCTTCGGTAATGTCATATAAACGCATAATAAGCTTGATAAGCGTGGTTTTCCCTGCGCCGTTTTCACCCACAAGCGCAAGTTTTTCTCCTTTTCGTATTGTCATGTTGACGTCTTTAAGAACATACTCTTCGCTGTCCTTATACTTAAAGCTGACATTTTTCAGCTCAAGCGTACTATCGTTTTCGGGAATGGGTTCCGTTCCTTCACAGCCTTCGATGTTCACCTCATATTCCATAAAGCGGCGGAATTTTTCCGCGTACTGACCTACTTGCTGAAAATCCACTAATGCATAATTCAATCCATCAAGATGGTTTTTGATGTTATTAGTAGCATTTTTTAAGGAAGCAACGTCCCCGAGACGAATCGATTTCTTTTCGAGCGCAAGATACGCAAGATACACGGGAACGCCGAAAAACTGACATACCGTAAAAGTACAGATCCAGTTGATAAGCGTAGGCGGAAGAATTTTCAGCGAGTATTTTAGCGCCATTTTACGCTCCTCTTCGATCGCCTCATCATACTGCTCCATCAGCGCATCTTCAATACCCGTCAGTTTGATCTCCTTGGCATATTCAGGTTGATAGAATACACGCTTGGAGTAGTCCGCTTTTCTGCCGATACGCTGCTTTTCAACATTATATTGATATTCCAGTTTCGTAATAATGAAACGCGTGACAATGTTAATGATGAAGCCTATTACCGGGAAGATCATGATAATGGGATTTACGGTAATGATCATCGTTCCCGCAACAAGCATGGCGATGAGGCTTGAAGCAATATTCGCAACGCTCATGACTGCCTTTTTAGCCATTTCCTCCGATTGGGAGGCGGCAATAATGTAGTCGTCATAATACTCTGGTATGTCATAGTATTTCAGATCCATCAACTGCGCTTTAGTCATAAGCTCACGCTGAATCACTCCCGAAAATCCTACCATTCTTGTCCAGAAAAAATTCTCACCAAATCTGAAAATCGCGAAACGTACAATCTCCAAAGCAAACATAGCGGCAAGGACTTTGATCACACTCCCCATGTCTGCGGTAGTTGTAAAAATGTCGATGATCTTCTTTAAAAGGAACGTATTCGCAAAGGTGCCCAAACCAAAGAAAATGCACCGGCCTAAAATGTATGATAACGCCATTTGTTTGTCATGACGTAACGCATATTTCATAACGTAAAACACATTGGAAATAAGCCGCTTTATTCCGATTTTTTCTTCTTTTTTTTCACTCACGACGTTAATCCTCCCTGTCAGAGCAGTTTTACTGCGCTAAATAGTTTTGCGCCTGCAACTTCCACATCTCGGCATATTTGCCCTTTAGGGACATCAGCTCCGCATGGCTGCCCTGTTCGATGACAGTACCGTTTTCAAACATATATATCCTGTCCGCATCCCGTGTTGCGGAAAGCCTGTGACTAATGAAGATCACCGTTTCATTCTCGGCGGCGTCAAGCATATTTTTATACATATTATATTCTGCAATCGGATCAAGCGCCGAGGACGGCTCATCAAGAATGACAATATCGGGCTTTCTTGCAAATACCCTTGCAATGGCTATTTTCTGTGCCTCACCGCCGGAAAGACCCATGCCGTTTTCGTCAAACTCTTTTGTGACCATGGTATCGATCCCTTTTTCAAGAGTATCCAGCTTGTCCCCAAACTGCGCCTTACGGAGAGCATCTTCAACAAGCTTTCTTTCCTCTTCATTCACGGGCTTTCTCATAAGTACGTTATGAGAAAGGGGCAGCGCGAAAACCTGCAGGTCTTGAAATACCGTACCGAAACATCTGTGAAGGGATTTCGGCTCATAGCTGTTAATATTCACTCCGCTTATGGAGATCTCACCCTCGGTAGCTTGATACAGACCCATGATCAGTTTTACGAGCGTTGTTTTTCCCGCGCCGTTATGACCGACAATCGCAATTTTTTCACCCTTGCGGATATTGATATTGACATCATGAAGGGTGGGCTTTTCGGCTCCCTCATAGGTGAATCCCATATTTTTGATCCTGATGTCAGAAAGGTTTTCAGCCTTGATCAGCTCGGCGCTGTCGGTTTTGGGCTCATAGGAAAGAAACTCCCGGAGATTTACAACAAATGCGCTTTCCTTTGCAAGCGAAACAATAAACTCAACAGCGTCTGAGGTGCACCACGAAAGCGTACTCAGCGCAGGTATCATTGCTACATAAGCGGCCGTCTGCGTCTCATTTGTGTTCAACACAAAAGTTATATAAAGATAAGGCAGAATCGTGGATAGAAGATTGTAAAGGACCCATTTAGCAGGTTCGATCACCATAAGCTTTCTGCGCATTTTACGATTTCTTTCCTGCATTTCATCATGTGCTTTTTTGTGAAGGGTCAAAAGCAGTTTTCCTATACCAAAAAGACGTAGTTCACCGGCATATTTCTTTTCATAGAATACACGCTTTGTGTAGCTGCCAATCCGCCCGTCACGAGTGTTGGAAAAATCGAGAGCATAGTAGATATCACCCTCTTTCTTTCCGAAATACAGTGAAACTACAACCATTGGAACAATAAAAACCAACAGCACAGGGTCAACATCAGCAACGATGATCGTTGCCACAATTACAGAAGCAATGCGCGCAACAAGGTATGCGGAGTAATAAAGGATCGTGCTTCCGCGCCACTGACACTCGTTAAGTGCGCGGGTATACTTATCGTAAAAATCAGGCTGTTCAAAACGGGTATATTCCATAGAAATGGATTTGCGGATCACTCGTTTGTAAAAATTCTGATACATTTTCGGCAGGAACTGTTTTTCACATAACTGGTGAATCGCCGCCATGATATGAATGCAGATATGCCCAATACACATGGCTCCCACAAAGGAAGCCAGCGCCGCAAACGGTGTTTCATTTTCAATTGCTATGTAGATCCACTCTGTCAGGTAAACCGAAAAAATGGTCCAGAATACGTTTTCTGTAAATTCTTTAATGAATGTATAGAGAACATATCCGCGGCTGCCATGCCACAAAATATTCAGCATATACATTACATTTGATAGAGATGAGTTTTTTTCTTTTTTCTTCATTTTTGGACTCCATGCTGTACCAAAACCTAAGGTTTGTCAAATAATTTTGAGACTTGTGGGAATGATCTGCCTGTTCCTTTCCGGTTGCAAGGTCTATCTGAGTCAAGTCTAACACAGTCAAACGAATCTTGTCACTATAAATCCGATGATT
>JAIDPF010000066.1 GCA_029062895.1 Lachnospiraceae bacterium | reverse complement strand
CAAACAATGCGTTAAAAATCATGCCAATCCATAAGCGGGTAAAATATATTTTAGCCGGAGCATATTTACAGGTTTTTTCCAACTGGGCTAAACTATCATCACGATAATGCAACTCACGGATTGCAAATGCCAACACCGGGACCGGGGATACAGCAGTCATAAGGGCAAGCGGCTCAATTTCATACTTTGTAATCAATAAAGAAATGACTACACAAGTTCCAAGTAAGAATGCAGATAAAACCCAAAAAAACGCGGATTTTATTGTAAGGCAGGAGAAGGTTACTTTCCAAAAATCCATATTCCAAATGCTTTGTTTTTTCGTATAATAGGAAGCCGCCACGTTGCAAACGGTGTCAATTTCTTCTTGCGGAATAGCAGGAACAGGAGTATCTTTGATACTTAAAATAATTTGCTGCTCAATTTCTGATAATTCCTCCGGAAAACTATCTGCCTTTTTCATCATATCCCTCCAATTCTTTTTTTAATTTCTCAAGTCCATATCGTATTCTTGCCTTTACAGTTGTTTCCATAGCTCCTGTGATTTTTGATATTTCCTTAATGGTAAAATCGTTGTAAAAGCGCAAAATGATAGTTTCTTTTTGCTCTGGCGGCAAATGAGCCAATGCCTCTTTAATGTCGTTTTTTATTTCAACCTCGGAAACGATGGTTTCACTTGCAGGAACATCTTCTGAAATCTCTAAATATTCGGGATGCCTGGAGAGTAATCGGTAATAGTTTTTCAAATGGTTGGAAGCAATCGTAAATAACCAGCTTTTGAATGAAGCCTTTGGTCTGTATCTTGAAATGCCGGACACCATTTTAATAAAGACTTCCTGTGTTAAATCTTTCGATTGGTGATACTTACTTGTGTTTTTGTAGAAATACACAAAGACAGCTTGATAGTAGTTGCCAATCAATATGTTCATTGCTTCCCTACTGCCACTTTGCACATCTTTAATCAAATCATTTTCTTTCACGCCAGCAACCACCGTCCTTTTACTCTCTCATATATTAAAACACCGGAATCATGCAAAAAGATATATTTGTGAAAATTAAAACGCCATCAATTCTATTTTCCTTACAAAGCATTTTATCCAAAAAACCAATTAAAAAAAGCCCCGCATTGCACAGGGAGCAATACCTCATGATTGCACTTTTTTAGATTGTAACTTAACTTGTCAATGCCGCTCTCTGAAGCAGGTCAATGGCTATCATAACCTGTTTTCCTCTGATTACATAAATTAGGTTCTGTATCTGTTCAGTGCCAGCTTCGACCGCAACCAGTAAATTACTATTTTCCGCCAAAAATATCTCCTCTTCTCACAGTTCTTTGCACGCCTTTATCCTAATGTCTGTACGATACTTACGATATTAGTATATATTGCCATGTATTTTTACCTTTCTAATTTAAAAGGTGTAAAGTTTTGATAATTCACTAAAGACTTTACACCGTTATATTTATTAGTTTCTATTTAATTATCTCTTTCGTTTGGTTCTGTAACCTCTAAAAGAATACTATCAAATTCATTTTCTAATTCTTCCCTTTTTTCTTGAGGTATAAGTTTTAATAACTTTCTGACGAAAACCGTCAATCTGTTTATATATCTTAACTGTTTATCTGTCATATTGTCTGCCATCCTCTCACCGCCTTTTAGATTAATATAATCAGTATAGCGGATTTATTAAAAGGTGTAAAGTCTTTATTCAATTATCAAAGTGCTTTGCAAAGTCCGTATTTAATCGCCATAAGTCATTTATATCATCTATTTCTTTTTATATATTGCTTTACATAAAAAATCCTCCCAATATAACCTATTTCATGGCTATAACTTCTTTGATATTCCATTGCCTCGATATTCTTCTTTGATATACAGTCGCTTAATTTCACCTATTCCATCTGCCTTTTTTCTGTATGCTATGCAGCCTATAGGGAGGTTATCAAAAGAAACGACCCATACTTTTTCTATATTTTCATTTTCATTATATCGTGTGTAGCACCATTTATCATCGCCCAAAAAATCTATCATATAATCATCGTGCTCAGAAAAAAGCTTCAAGACACTTTCATCAATAATCTTCACTGGATCAATATTCATATTTCTTCCGCCCAACTCTTGATTTGTAAGTTAGATTATACCACTGCATTCCCCAATTACCAATATAAAAACTGTTTGCCCTCTCTTCTGCCATGACGAAAAATTGATTACAGGTCTTATTACCACAAAAAGGGTATCATATCCAATCTATATATGTTTTTCGCTTGTCTTGCATTTATGCATTTATCATGTTTAATAAAAAAGATTGACACAAATAATACTATATAGTACTATCCTATATAGGAGTAAAATAATGATTGAGACAAGAGGTGGATTTTTAATTTCACAGATTAAGCAGATTCAGGGCCGTGTCTTTGGCAGATTGCTGACTGAAGCAGGGATTGACGAATTTAACGGCGCTCAAGGGCGTATTCTCTATGTTTTATGGCAGGAGGATAATCTCCCCATCGTGGAACTTGCCAGAAGAACAGGACTGGCAAAGACAACATTGACCAGTATGCTTGATCGAATGGAAAGTCTAGGACATATTACAAGATGTTACGATCCCAAAGACCGTCGGCAAATCCGTATTTGTCTTACGGATAATGCCCGCAAGTTGGAAAGTAAATACAAAGAAGTCTCCGACGAAATGAGTCGCTTGTTTTATAAAGGTCTTACTGATGAGGAGATTTTGAGACTGGATGCAGAACTGGAGAAAATATTGAAAAATCTTGAAGAGGAGGAAAGAAAAATATGACACTGAAGGAAATTGATAACTTAGTAAAAGAATCTGGGTTTGCCAGTATCGGTTTTTTGGACGAAGATGGGAATCCAAGTATAAGAAGAGTATTTAGCACCTGGCACAAAGGGTTGGGAACCCATTTGATTTCAACAAATACATCCTCTCAACATGTTCAGGCATTATTGAAAAATAATAGGGCCTGCCTTTATTTTGATAATTGCCAGACTTTTCAGGGCGTGTGCTTTACCGGAACAGTAATTGTGCACTTTGATCACGAACATAAAGCTCTGTTATGGAATGAGGGCGATGAGAAATACTATCCCAATGGAGTGGATGATGAAGATTACTGTGTTCTTGAATTCCGGGCAGATCATGGCCGCTATTACAGATATGACGGTATTGGTGATATTTCTGCGAAAGAACTAGCAGAATATGATAAAGAGACTGAATTTATAAATTACGCCCAAAAATAAGGGTGTTAAGAAGGAAGAAAGAATTACAATGCTTATTAATAGTTATATTTACATACCTGTTGGTGATTTGGAAAAAGCAGCCAGTTGGTATAAGAAAATTCTTGATTTTATAGTAATCCATAGAGATTCTTTATATTTCGATATGAGAACAGACAATGGGGTTAGAATCATGTTAATCCCAAGCGAAAAAAATATTACTTCGCAGATGCAATATTCAACAGGGCAGCAACCTGCTTACGGATTTTGTGTTGATGACTTTGATTCCATTAAAGAAAAATTAGAGATGAATGGTGTACAAATCGGAGAAGTATTTGATTATTTTGGACGTTCACTTTCTTTTTTTGATTTGGATGGAAATAAAATAGAAATTTGGGAAGATTATGCGTATGATGTTAGATAAATGATACCTCATCCAGTCTATCAGATTTTGCGCATCAAAAAAGGATTGCTGCACTTTAAAACATCCTCATTATATGAGAACAGGCAAATCAAAATCCAGTCTGTCAAACTTCCTCAGTATGTCCAAATCGCGTATGATAAAATTACTCCCCCAATAATAATTTCCAATCGTCTGTTCTGCCACACACCACCGCTTGCCATCTGGATGGGGGTTGCTTTGTTCATATGCATCAAGTTCCTTGGCAGACGGGAACTGAAACTCGTGTGTGCTGAGCAGCGAGTCAATGATTGTGTCCAGATTCATGTCCACAGTGCGTCTGCACTCCGGATAAAAACTGCTTTCCGGTGAATCGATAAAATACACCGGCAGCGGCAGCCAGGATGGATATGTTGCAGGATCAAATTCTTTAATGTTCAGTGCTGTCGGATCGTAATCGGGATAACCATGGAGAAGAACCTGTCCGCATTGTTTATACCGGTCTTTCAAATCTTTTGCTTTACAGTAGATGTTGCTGTCCTTGTCTGCGTGTTTGAGGATAAAGTCCACAAGGCGCTTAGTCACTCCGATATCGGCTTCTGCTGCTTTCCTGGAATCAAAATGAAACCATGGCATATGGGCGAAGTCATTATTGCTGGGGATTCCCTGCATCCCCACCCAGCCGTCCTCCAATAAATATGCCCCGGAGCTTAGGTATCTTACGATACCCGCAATGATTTTGCTTTTTATGTCGCTTTCGTGATTACCTGTTATGTCCAGATAATCCAGCGCGATACAAACTGTATAGGGAGAGGAGTTGGGGTTCCAGTTGTTGCACTCGATGTTGTATCCAAAACCGCCGTCTTCATTTTGGTAACTGGACAGAACCGATAAGAAATCGTCGCAGCTGCCGTTTTCAAAAAGGAATCTCCATTTCGTATAATCAAGGGGCCTTGCGCTGCGGTGAACCAGCTTTCTTAATCTCAAAAATTCATCAAGGGATATTTTTTGCAATATCATTACCTCAGCTTTCCTTTCATTTTGGTTATTGTACTACACACGCTTCATACACAACATCTTCAACATCCTAAACAGCAGAAAGAAGTATCTCTACACCTCAATCCATAACTTGCCTTAATTCTCGGTCATAAATCCCCAATGCACACCAAATTGATCAATAAAATTGCCAGCCAATTTACTGTAAGGTAATTCTTCAAAAGGATCTATGACTGTACATTTACCTTTAAAACATTCATAGCATAAAAGAAGTTCTTCAACACTTTCAAACATGACAATCAAATGGATAGCGCAATCAAGAGATTTTTTCTTTTCCACAAAAGTGCAAGTGCGGTATTATCATAATTGTATCTCCCCAACATATGTTTTAATTATCTACATTTTAATTATCTACAAAAAACTCCTTAGATATATAACATTCTTATCGGGGTCATAAAAACTCATGTTTACAGCACCCCACGGACGTTTTGTCGGTTTTTCAATGATTTCTGCCCCTAATGCCAAAACTTTTTGATACTCTTTTTCTATATTATCTACGGTAAACGCTATGCACATATTTTGATTACTGTTATTTTTTATTGAACCATCATTATAAATTGTTAACATCGTTTCTTCCGCAATTATTGTTTGATGCATTTCATCATTACTGTCATTATTTATTTCAAGCAGGGCTTTGTAAAAATCTGCTAATTTAACAACATCATTTGTTAATAAACCAACTTCTCCTAATCGCATATATCTACCCCCATGTCATTCCTCCCATAGCCCAAAAGTCCTTACTTTTGATTATATCACTTCCACCCTCTAGTCACCACAATAAAATGTAGGACATAGCAATCGCCATGCCCCACCTTTCTTATGCATCTGTCACTTTACACCATTTTAACAACAAGCGTTATATAGAAGCATTCATCACGAATATCAGCATATACCTCTCCATTCATAAGCCCCATCAGCCTGCGGCATATGAAAAGCCCAAGCCCGTTGCCCTGCACCTTGTCCGCATTATTTCCACGATGAAAGCTCTCGAATATCTGTGGCAGTTCTTTTGCTTCAAGCGTACAACCTGTATTTGATACCGTGATAAGCTCACAACCGTCCATTTGATCAAAGCTGATCTCAATTCGTCTGCCGTCACCGTATTTGATTGCATTTTCGACCAGATTTTGCAGGCACTCTGCAAGGCGGTCGGGGTCGCAGGAAAGAATGCAGTCATCATATTTCTGAATCACAAACT
>JAIDPF010000065.1:10554-42780 GCA_029062895.1 Lachnospiraceae bacterium | reverse complement strand
TTATAGAGTTATATGCCAAGAACATTATGAGGATATAAAGAAACTGTTAGAGGTTAAATGTTTGAGATGATTAACTCTACAAATTCCAGTTTATCGGGCAGCCGTTCGGATTGCCTGAAAAATTGCAAGATATATTAATTTTTTTTAATGATTAAGAAAGGAAATGAGTCATGTACAAAAACATTGAAAAACAAACAAAATTGCAGTTGAAAGACCAGATTGAATATCAGCCTGGTCAGGTGGTCAGTAAAACGCTTGTGCAGAATGATAAAGTCAGCATGACAATTTTTTCATTTGACAAAGGTGAAGAAATATCCACCCACGCCGCAGGCGGAGATGCGATGGTAACCGTTCTGGAAGGAAACGGGCGTTTTACCGTTGGCGGGGAAGTCTTTTTCCTGAAGGAAGGTGAGACGCTGATCATGCCGAAGGATATTCCACATGCTGTATACGGTGAGGAAAAATTTAAAATGCAGCTTATTGTTTCCTACTGATCATGTAAGAAAGCAAGGATGAGGTCTGCTTGATCGAGATACACAGAGCATAATCATCCCATTAACAGATATAAATGCTTCTCTGTTTTCTGTCGATATAACTGCCAAAGCAAACAAAAACCCACATTTTGAAAGGAGCAAACTATGTCTATCACAGTATCAGCAGCATCGAGCTCCCACGCGGTACAAGGCAGAAAGCAGACTTCATCTGCGAAACCGACGTGGAATCCGAGGAAAGTATATAAATATCTGGAAGATGTGAATCAGGGGTTTCAGAATTACAAAAAACAGGCGGTTTCTTATTATCGTTCCATGATTTTACAGCAAGAAGGCGACGGAACCATGTGCGTGGAAGATTTGAAAAATGAAATTAAAGAATGGTTCCCGGAGTATACCCTGACAGATTCTGAACCGTCCAAAGTTGTTCCCGGAAAATTTTATCTTTACATAGACCAATCCCAGTTACAGAAAATGGCATCTGATCCGGAGTACCGGGCGAAGGTATATGGTTTGATGGACAGCGAACTTCAAGGAAAGAAAGGCTATACATTGCAGTACAGCGACGGTAGAAATGTTACATCCCATACTACGGGAAGTATCTTTTCACTGTGTGAGGCAAACCAAAAATTTGCCGGTGCGGATGGAATCCCCTACCGTGGCAGTTGTACCTCGGATCATCCGGTTTCTTCGTCTAACTCCCATGCACAGGTGCGCAGCATGAGCTTTCTCTATGACCATATGGATCCGGCGAAATCGGCAGCGAAGGAAAGAAAGGCAGCAGCGGTAAAAGCGGCAGAAAAATCAGCAAAGAAACGGTCTGAGAAAAAACAGGCAGCCAAGAAAATGGCGGAGAAGGAAGCTGATGAGAAAGTAATGGCGAAAAAGGCTTCCGCCGAAAGAGCGGCGAAAAAAGAACTGGCACGGGAGAAGGATGAGGCTAGTGAAGTGGTTGATGAATGGCTGGAGCAGCAGATGGGAATCGGTGCAGGAACAATTTTTGACACCACAGCATAAACGCAAAATATAACATTTTAACAATGTGTTTTACAAAAAATAGTTGGCGTTGTCTACATATGTGGATTATAATAATGTAGATAAAGTCAACTATATTTTATGGAGTAACTATGATGAAGCGTTTTATGAATCCAAGACTGATGCTTGTTATTTCAATGACAGTATTTGGTACTCTTGGTCTGTTTGTAAGAAATATTTCCGTATCTTCCGGTGAACTTGCGTTATACCGGGCAATTCTCGCAGCATTGCTGATCGCGGTTTTTCTATTTTTTACAAAAGAAAAGATTCCGTTTCGGGAAATCAAAAAAGAAATTCCCCTTCTTTTGTTGTCAGGTGTGGCCATGGGATTTAACTGGATATTTCTTTTTGAAGCATATCGATACACTACTGTGTCTGTTGCCACCCTCAGCTATTATTTTGCTCCGGTCATTGTGACGGTAGCCTGTCCCATTTTATTTAAGGAAAAGATGTCAGCAAAACAATGGATCTGTTTTTTTATGTCCACACTTGGCATTATATTAATTACAGGTCTTGGGGATCTGTCGGTCGGGAATAACCACTTTGTGGGCATCCTTTTTGGTCTTGGCGCTGCCTGTCTTTATGCGACGGTTATTCTGCTTAATAAGTTTATCAAAAAGGTGGAAGGCATACATAGAACATTGTTGCAATTTATTGCTGCAATTCTTGTTCTGGTTCCCTATGTGGGATTCACAAGCGGAGTCACACTTGCTGATCTTAACGGTACAGGCTGGGTCTGCCTGCTGATCGTGGGACTTGTCCACACCGGTGTGACCTACTGCCTCTACTTTTCTTCGCTGAAAGAGCTTCCGGGACAAAAAGCTGCTATATTGAGCTATATTGATCCCCTTGTGGCTGTTTTGGTATCTGTTTTGATTTTGGGGGAAGACATGGCTGTTATGCAGGTCATCGGCGGCGTTCTGATTTTAGGATTTACCCTATGGAATGAGATTACACCCAAAAATCAAAAAACGGATTGAACAGATCATAGAAGTATGCTAGAATACAAACAATTGAATATGTACAGTAAGGTGTCGGAGTAATCAGAAATATGGTTAGCTTCGATGAAAAGGGAAACAGGTGAAAATCCTGTACGAACTCGTCACCGTAATTAGGGAGCAGAGATCAATATGTCACTGGGAAACTGGGAAGACGGTCAATGCGATGATCTTTAAGCCGGGAGACCTGCCTTGCTGTTGTACGGAAACATTTGTTTCAAGCCACGAGTAACTGGTTGTACGGTTGAATTTTTGGGAAGGATGTCTGTAATGACGGATTTCCTTAAGATTTATTTTGTGTACAAACCCTTTACCTGTAATTTAGGAAAGGGTTTTTCTTATGTATGCACTAAATACAAGCATCTTGTAAGCTGGATGGCAAACGTTTCTGTAGGAACATATTTAATAAATACAATGCAGAAAACTGCGGAAACGAGGAAAGTATGAAAAAGAAATGGAGTATTGCATTATTAACCGGTGTTATGGCTTGTTCATTGGCACTGGCAGGTTGTTCAACGGGAACGGAGACTTCTGGCGGAAATACAATGACAGATCAGGAAGCTGCTGACGAAGTTGCGGCGCTGATCGATGCAATCTATGTCCAGAGGAGAACAGAAAATACGGACGAACAATGTACACAGGCAAAAGCGGCATGGGATGCTTTGACGGATGTCCAGAAAGAGTTGGTGGAAGGTGAAAATGCAGATCCGGATTATTTCGGCAGGGATACCGGTGATGCTTCCCAAGATGATCCACGTAATCAGGACGGTATTGGTGAAAATGAAATTCTGGTAGTTAGTTTTGGAACTTCCTTTAATGACAGCAGAGTCAGTGATATTAAAGGAATTGAGGATGCGATACAGGCGGCAAACCCGGGATGGACAGTGAGAAGAGCGTTTACGGCGCAGATCATCATCAATCACATACAGGCACGTGACGGGGAGCATATTGATAATATGGAGCAGGCGCTGGAGCGGGCAGTGTCAAATGGAGTAAAGAATTTGGTAATACAACCAACTCATTTGATGCATGGTGCAGAGTATGATGAATTGATGGAAGCTGTTGAAGCTTATCGGAATCAGTTTGAAACTGTCAGAGTAGCGGAACCGCTGCTTGGCGCGGTTGGTGCAGATGCTACTGTGATTAATGATGATAAAGAGGCCGTTGCAATAGCGCTTACAGAGGCTGCAGTCAGGGATGCGGGATATGACAGTCTGGATATGGCAGATGCAGACGGAGTTGCATTTGTATTTTTAGGACATGGTACATCTCATACGGCAAAAGTGTCATATAGTCAGATGCAGACACAAATGGCAGAACTTGGATACAATAATGTATTTATTGGTACGGTAGAGGGAGAACCAGAGGAAACCTCCTGTGAAGCAGTGATAGATGCCGTAGCACAGGCGGGCTATACGAGAGTGATTCTTCGTCCATTTATGGTTGTGGCAGGAGACCATGCCAATAATGATATGGCTGGAGATGATGAGGATTCATGGATCAGCATGTTTAAAGATTCCGGGAATTTTGAAAGCGTAGATGTGCAGATCACAGGTCTCGGCTCCATTGATGTCATTCAGCAGATTTATGTAGAACACACAGCTGAAGTTATAAATGAATAACAGGGAGAAATTAAATATGAAAAAAATTGTAATGGTTTTAATGCTGCTGTTATGCATATTGTTTAGCGGCTGCAAAGATACAGACAGCGTACAGGAACCGGAGGCGGCAGCGCTGCCTGACGGAGTATATATGGCAGAGTTTCATACGGACAACAGCATGTTTCATGTAAACGAGGCCTGTGATGGAAAAGGTACACTGACTGTTGAAAACGGAGAAATGGTCATTCATATTTCTTTACCTTCCCAAAATGTTTTAAATCTTTATCCGGGACTTGCTGAAGATGCACAGAAAGAAGGCGCAGAACTGCTTTCGCCTACGGTGGATACGGTTACATACAGTGATGGAATGACAGAAGAGGTCAATGGATTTGATGTGCCGGTTCCTTTTCTGGATGCGGAGTTTGATCTGGCTTTGGTAGGAACAAAGGAAGTTTGGTATGACCACAAGGTAAGCGTTTGTAATCCGATACCCGTTACCGATGGGGAACAGACAGAAATAGGAGAGCGTCTGGAAGATGGTGTATACAGCATGGAGATTACCTTTGAAGGCGGAAGTGGAAAAGCAGTGATCTTGTCTCCTGTGGTAATTGATGTGGCGGAAGGAAATGTGATGGCGACACTGGAGTGGAGCAGCTCCAATTATGATTATATGATCGTAGATGGTGAAAAATATTTACCGGTCAATACGGAAGGTAATTCCGTATTTCAGATTCCCATAGGGGCATTTGATGTTCCCATTGACGTGATTGGTGATACGGTAGCAATGAGTTCGCCACATGAAATTGAATATACGCTAACATTTCATTCTGATACTGTAAAATCTTTAGAGTAAACGGCGGTTAAGGTTTGCAAATGTACAAAGGCGGTGCAGTAGGTCAATGTGGAAAAGAATAGGGATAATAACAATATGCTGCTTAGTTGGTGTGGGATTGCTGTGGCTTGGAGGCTGCAGCAGTCCTTCTTCCAAAGCCCAGGCAGTAGAATTGGAAAAGACCGGCAGTATGGATTTACAGTATGCAGAGAATTTTACGGTAGATTATTTTGAAGGCGGCTATACCCTGCTGACAGTTAAAGATGGTACTGAAATTCTGGTGGTTCCGGAGAACAAAGAAATTCCCGGGGGATTGGCGGAGGATGTGATTATATTACAGCGGCCGATCAGGAATCTTTACCTGGTAGCATCTGCAGTGATGGATATGTTTGATCAATTGGATGCCATAGATACCATTACGTTTTCCGGACAGAAAGAAGACGGTTGGCATATTGAGGCGGCGCAAGAGGCTATGGAAAATGGGAGTATGCTTTATGCCGGTAAATATAATCAGCCGGATTATGAATTGATCATGTCGGGAAATTGTTCCCTTGTTATAGAAAATATGATGATTTCCCATTCGCCGGAAGTGATTGAAATGTTAAATGATTTTGGAATACCTGTTATGATCGAATATTCCAGTTACGAGCCCCATCCGCTTGGAAGAGTGGAGTGGATCAAGTTCTTTGGAGCTTTGCTTGGAAAGGAAGAGGAAGCGGAGCGTGTGTTTGTGGAACAGTTGGAAATTTTGGAAGATGTAACGGCAGACGAAAAGACGGATTTGACGGTTGCCTTTTTCTATATTACTTCAAACGGTCTTGTACAGGTTCGTCAGAGTTCCGATTATATTCCCAAAATGATTGAACTGGCGGGAGGAAGGTATATATTTGATCAGTTAGGGGACCCGGAATCCGCCAGATCTACTTTAAATATGCAGGTGGAAGAATTTTACAGCAGTGCAAAAGATGCTGATTTTATTATATATAACAGTTCCATAGACGGCGGTGTTGCATCCATAGAGGAACTGCTTGATAAATGTTCTCTTTTAGCGGATTTTAAGGCTGTTCAGGAAGGAAATGTCTGGTGTACCACCAATGATATGTATCAGCAGTCTATGTCAATCGGATATATGATTGAAGACATACATCATATGGTCTGCGGTACAGGGGAAGAGGAAATGAGATTCCTGTTCCATTTGGAGTAGGGAGGCTGGGATGCAACAAGATAGAAAGATAAGATATATAACGGCATTTTTACTTCTTATAATGGCTGTCATTGGGCTTTTTGCCGCTAATATATGTATTGGCAGTGTAAAGATATCCTTAGGGGATATTTTACGAAATCTGCTGGGAGAGAAAATCGATCAGACAATGGAAAGGATTTTATGGGATATTCGCCTGCCGAGAACGCTTGCCGCGTTGATCCTTGGAGGCGCATTGGCATTGGCGGGCTATCTTCTACAGTCTTTTTTTCATAATCCCATTGCAGGACCTTTTGTGCTGGGGATTTCCTCCGGCGCTAAAATGATTGTTGCATTGGTTATGGTTTTTTTGATGGGACGTTCCATAAAGGTTACTTCGATGGCGCTGATTTTTGCCGCTTTTCTGGGAGCAATGATATCCATGGGGTTTGTCCTTCTGATGTCTCGTAAGGTCAATAACATGGCGATGTTAGTTGTGAGCGGTGTCATGATCGGATATATCTGTTCGGCGATTACAGAACTTGTGGTTACCTTTGCAGATGACGCGGATATTGTGAATCTCCACAACTGGTCAAGAGGAAGTTTTTCCGGTATGACCTGGGATCATGTGGCTGTCATGACCTGTGTAATTGCAGCTGCCTTTACAGTAGTTTTTCTGATGGCAAAACCGCTCAGCGCATATCAGTTGGGAGATGCTTATGCCCAAAATATGGGAATTAATATCAGGCTGTTTCGTACGGAGCTTGTGATATTATCCAGTATCTTATCGGCATGTATCGTAGCGTATGCGGGTCCGATTTCTTTTGTGGGACTGGCGGCGCCGCACATAGTAAAAAGCATGCTGGGGACAACAATGCCGATTTTGATGATCCCCGCATGTTTTCTGGGCGGGGGTGTATTCTGCCTGTTTTGTGATCTGTTGGCAAGAAATCTTCTTGCTCCTACGGAAATCAGCATCAGTACAATGACAGCTATTTTTGGAGCGCCGGTTGTGATATGGATCATGATAAAGAGAAATAGGGAGAAAATTTTCTGATGGGATATTATTTTTTCACAGAGAAGATGAGCGTAGGGTATCAGAAGCATCCCCTGATAGAGAATATAGAGATCCGTCTGGAAAAAGGTCAGATCTTAACTCTGATTGGACCAAACGGCGCTGGAAAAACAACTGTCCTGAAAAGCATTGCAAGACAGATCGCCTTGACAGGAGGCGTTGTTTATCTGGATCAGCATAATGTAGCAAATCTATCCGGAGAAGAATTTTCCCAGAAAATGGCGGTAGTGCTGACAGAAAGGATGCATACGGAAATGATGACCTGTGAGGATGTAACGGCTACGGGACGTTATCCATATACGGGGCATTTTGGCATCTTGACAGAAGATGACCGCAGGGTGGTCAGAGAAGCTATGGAGTTAGTCCATGTAACAGATATTAAGGATCAGGATTTTACCCGGGTCAGCGACGGACAAAGACAGCGGGTCATGCTTGCCCGCGCCATCTGTCAGGAACCGGAGATCATCGTTCTTGATGAACCCACTTCTTTTTTGGATGTGAAATATAAATTAGAATTTTTGTCGATCCTCCAGCAAATGAGGAAGGAAAGGGGATTGACCGTGATTATGTCCCTTCATGAACTGGAACTGGCAGAAAGGGTTTCGGATAAAATACTGTGTATCAACGGGAAGTATGTTGACCGGTTTGGCAGTCCTGAGGAGATCTTTGAAGACGGATATATCTCCAAGCTGTTTCGGATATCATCAGGTAGTTATAACGAAAAAAACGGCAATATGGAACTGGATGCGGTGAAAGGAAATGCGGAAGTTTTTGTCATAGCGGGCGGGGGAACCGGTAGAAATGTTTACCGGAGACTACAGCGTCAGGGAATAGCGTTCGATGCGGGGATTTTGTTTTGTAACGATCTTGACTATCCCGTGGCAAAAGCGTTGGCCTCCTGTTGTGTGGCAGCAGAAAGTTTTGAACCAATTACAGATATGCTGCTAGAGACTGCAAAAAAAAGAGTGGATATTTGCAGGAAAGTGATCTGCTGTAAAGAATCCTTTGGCACATTGGAGTCTGCCAACAGGGAATTGCTTGAATATGCAAAAAAGGAAAACAAAGAAATTGAAATCATATTACCAAAAAGGTTTGGATGACATATGGCAAAAGTAATCATGATACAGGGAACGATGTCCGGTGCCGGAAAGAGTATTCTGACGGCTGGATTGTGCAGGATCTTCAGACAGGATGGGTATCGTACAGCACCGTTCAAATCACAGAATATGGCGTTAAATTCCTACATCACGTCGGAGGGACGGGAAATGGGAAGGGCGCAGGTCATGCAGGCGGAGGCGGCGGGAATAGAGCCGATGGTCTGCATGAATCCCATCTTATTAAAACCGCTGAACCATACAGGATCTCAGGTCATCGTTAACGGAGAAGTGCTGGGCAACATGAGTGCAAAGGATTACTTTGCCTATAAAAAACAACTGGTTCCTTTGATTAAAAAGGCATTTCATAAGTTGGAAGAATTTACGGATATCATTGTGGTAGAAGGAGCCGGAAGCCCGGCAGAAATCAATTTAAAACAAAATGATATTGTGAACATGGGACTTGCGGAGATGATAGACGCACCTGTACTTTTGGTGGGAGATATTGACAGAGGCGGTGTATTTGCACAGCTTTTGGGAACTTTGATGCTGCTGGATGAAAAAGAAAAAAGGAGAGTGAAAGGTCTGGTCATCAATAAATTCCGGGGTGACAAATCTATTCTTGATCCGGGAATAGAAATGTTGGAGGAAAAAGGAAAAGTTCCTGTGACTGGGGTGGTCCCGTACATGGACTTATCACTGGAGGACGAAGATAGTCTGACGGAAAGGTTTGAGGGAAGACAACAGGGATTGATTGATATTGCGGTAATACGTTATCCCAGAATATCCAATTTCACGGATTTTAATGTTTTTGAAGCGATTCCCAATGTGTCGGTGCGTTATATAACGTCGATCAGTGAGCTGCATCACCCGGATATGATATTTTTGCCGGGTAGCAAAAATACCATGGGAGACTTAAAGTGGATGCGGCAAAACGGATTGGAAACTGTTGTAAAAAAACTTGCGCAGGAGATTCCTGTTTTTGGAATCTGCGGTGGGTATCAGATGCTGGGATATGAAATATCAGATCCGGAAGGTGTGGAGGAAGGAGGCAGTATTCGGGGAATGGAGCTTCTGCCGGTTTCCACCGTATTAAAACAGGAAAAGAAACGCTGTCAGACAGACGGGGTGATCAATGATCTGCAAGGATTGCTGGGAATCATTGCGGGGTATAAGTTTCATGGATATGAAATACATATGGGGCAGACAGTAGTCCATAAGAAAGAGCAGCTGAGTATTGATGAACACAAGATAGTGGTAAGCGGTATCAATGAAAACATATACGGCTCTTATGTTCATGGTTTATTTGATCAGGGAAATATTGCTATGGATGTTGTACGGGCATTGGCTGGGAAAAAGGGAGTTACGCTGGAAGGAGATGCGGCTTATGATTATAAAACCTTTAGGGAAAGACAGTTTGATCTATTGGCCGATACATTAAGACTGCATCTGGATATGGAGGGAATCTATGGAATGCTTGGAGAGACTCGTATGGAATCAATATACAAGAGATGAATTGGAACAGTTAAGGGCAGAAAAACCGGATCGTGAGATCAATAAACGGGTGCGTGATCAGTGGGATGCCATTGCCAAACCCATTGACGGCATGGGGAGATTTGAAACATTGACGGCACAGATCGGGGGCATTACTGGCTCAGATAAGATCGATCTTTCCAGAAAAGCGGTTATTGTCATGTGTGCAGATAACGGAATCGTTCAGGAAAAAGTAAGTCAGTCAGGGCAGGAGGTTACAACTGCGGTGGTAAAGGCCATGGCCAAAAATCAATCGGCGGTATGCAAATTGGCAGAAGTGATTGGGGCAGACGTCATACCTGTAGATATCGGTATTAACGGTAATGAACGGATCGAAGGCGTATGGAATAGAAAGATCAGGCGCGGTACGGAAAATTTCAGACAAAAACCGGCCATGACGGAGGAAGAAGCGATCCGGGCAATTGCAGTTGGAATTGATATGGTATATGAATGCAAAATGAGAGGGTATCATATTGCAGCAACAGGAGAGTTGGGGATTGGAAATACAACAACAAGCAGTGCGGTTGCGACCGCCTTGTTAAAGTGTGAAGCTGACGAGGTTACCGGCCGGGGAGCAGGGCTTACGGAGGAAGGGCTTGTTCGTAAAAGACAGGTGATCAAAGAGGCAGTTAATAAGTATGAATTGAAAAATAAAGATGCGGTGGCAATTTTAGCTACAGTCGGTGGACTTGATATAGCAGGTCTTGCGGGTGTCTGCATTGGCGGCGCGGTATATCATATACCAATCGTATTGGACGGGGTGATCAGTATGACAGCGGCCCTTCTTGCAGAGCGGATTGTCCCTGGGACAAAGGAATATTTAATTCCTTCGCATAAGGGAAAGGAACCCGCAGTGGCAAAACTTATGGGAGCATTGGAAATAGAACCGGTCATTGTCGGAGAAATGGCTTTGGGAGAAGGGACAGGCGCTGTCATGATGATGGCTTTACTGGATATGGCGCTTCAAATATATCATAGCGGCGCGTCGTTTTCGGACTTTCGGATAGAACAGTATCAAAGAATTCCATAAAAGGCGAAAGGCAGCGATAGAGTAAATGATGACACTGATTTTGGGAGGAAGCGGCAGCGGAAAATCCGCATATGCGGAGCAATACACCATGGACATAGCGAAAGAAAATAAAAAATATTATCTGGCTACCATGCAGGCTTCGGATGTAGATAAAGAAACGCAGGCCAGGATTGAACGGCATCGGATGATGAGACACGGCAAGGGGTTTATTACGATAGAACAGCCGTTGTCGATCAGCGGAGTATTACAAAAAATGGAGATGACCGATTCAGATGTTAAAGCAGAAAATACTGCCTTGTTAGAATGTATGTCCAATCTGACTGCCAATGAGATGTTTATTGATAAAATACCGCAGTCCCATAAGGTGGTAACGGATAAGATCATCAGGGAAATCCAGCTGTTAAACAAAAAACTAAAACATCTGGTGATCGTATCCAATAACGTATTCGAAGACGGTATCCGTTATGATGAAGATACCATGGAATATATAAAAGCATTAGGGAGTATTAATGAGCAGCTTGCAGTCATGGCAGATAAAGTAGTAGAAGTAGTTGTAGGTATTCCGCTCTGTATATATGATGCAGATATTGCTGAATAACAGAAAGGCATCAGGATGATTATGAGGATATTAAAATCTTTGATCATATCATTTTCCATGTATTCCCGGATCCCCATGCCGCAGTTTGAGTGGAAAGAAGAGGATATGAAATATGTACTGTGCTTTTTCCCTTGGATTGGACTGATCATAGGAGTTTTCGTTTATTTTTGGAATAAGCTGTGTATCAGGTATGGGATTGGATTATTATGTGATACCGTAATCGGAATGGTGATTCCGCTGCTGGTTACGGGAGGGATTCATGTAGACGGGTTCATGGATACGATGGATGCATTTCATTCCTACCAGTCGAAGGACAGGAAATTAGAGATTATGAAAGATCCTCATTTGGGGGCGTTTTCCGTTATCATGCTGGCATTATACGGACTGATTTATCTGGGGGCGTTTTCAGAACTTCGGGATAAACAGCTGCTTCTCATATTCTGTGCTGGATTTTATTTATCCCGTTGCCTGTGCGGAATCAGTGCAGTAACATTTCCCCTTGCTAAAAAGGAGGGTCTTCTCTTTTTATTTGCGGATCATGCCCATAAAAAAATTGTTAAGGGGACATTGTATCTGCAGACAGTTTTCTGCATCGGCTTTATGCTGTTCCAGTCATGGAAAGCCGGAGGAGTCATAGTGGCTGCGGCGTTATGTTCCTTTGCGTATTATGGTTACCGCTGTAAAAAAGAATTTGGGGGAATTACCGGTGATACGGCAGGATATTTTGTATTAATCTGTGAAGGAAGCATCGTAGTAGCCGCTTCCGTATTCAATATGTGTAGTTGAAAAATTGGAAGGTATAATAATATGAAATTGATTGTCGGCGGGTACGCGCAGGGAAAATTAAATTATGTCCTGAATCGGTATGTAACAGAGGATTATGTCGTATTGGATGGAGGATTGACGGTAAATGCGCAGGATCATGGAAAAATCATAATTATTAATCATTTTCATTATTGGGTAAAAGAAAGTATCCGACATGGAGGATGTCCGGAAACGGAGGTGAAGGCTCTGTTAGCTGAATTTCCGGATTGTATTATTGTCAGTGATGAAATCGGAAATGGAATTGTTCCTATAGACAAAATGGAAAGGGACTACAGGGAATGGACAGGCAGACTTCTGGTGGAACTTGCCGGACAGGCGGATGAGGTGGTGCGTGTAATATGTGGAATCGGTCAAAAAATCAAATAGATCTGGTTATGATCAGACATGGGGCTGCCGAATCCAACAGGGAACGCCGCTATCTTGGTAAAACGGATGAGGCGCTTGCAAGTGAAGGCATAAGCCGGCTTTTAGAGGCAAAGAATACAGGTTACTATCCTGAAGTAGGATGTGTGTTTTCAAGTCCCATGAAACGATGCGTGGAGACAGCAAAGATCCTCTATCCGGAAAAGAAACCGGTCATGATTCAGGAATGGGAAGAAATTGATTTTGGGATCTTTGAAGGAAAAAATTATAGAGACTTACAAAATGATTTGCAATATCAGAACTGGATTGACAGCGGCGGAACACTTCCTTTTCCGGAAGGGGAAAGCAGGGAAACTTTTGTTCATCGATGTAGGATAGGGATGTATAAGATGGTGGATCTGCTTTCTCAATTTTCAAAAAACATGATGTGTGAAGACGAACCCGTAGGAATCATTGTTCATGGCGGTACGATCATGTCCATACTAAGCAGTTACGGCGGTGGCAGCTATTTTGAATATCAGGTTTCTAACGGGGAAGGATACCGGTGCAAGCTGCAATATGAAATAAGGGATATGGCAGAACATCATAACAAAATATTTAAAATAACGGATATACAAAAATTATAGGATCACCAGTATGCGGTGGGGAGTGGGGCAGTGCAGTATCATATTTTGTCATTCTTTTTGGGATTTCTTTTAGATTTATTTTTAGGCGATCCACATCATTGGCCGCATCCGGTTCGCTTGATAGGAAATCTTATAAGGGTATTGGAAAAGACTCTGCTGGAGAAAGCAGACATAAAAAAAGATACGGACAAATTAAAAAGAGGAATTGTATTGGCTGTTTTCGTACCGGGGATCACAGTGGCAGCAACTGCGCTTTTATTGCTGGGGGCATACCGGATTCACCCCGTTATGGGAATTGTGGTAGAGACAATAATGACCTATCAGCTTCTGGCGGTAAAGTGCCTGAAGGTTGAAAGCATGAAAGTGTACAGATGTTTGAAAGATCGACAACCTGAAGCGGCAAGAGAAGCAGTATCTATGATTGTGGGAAGGGATACGGCGGCTTTGGATGAAGAGGGCATAGCAAAGGCAGCCATAGAAACGGTGGCGGAAAATGCATCGGACGGCGTTATTGCCCCGATGCTCTATACGGCTTTGGGCGGTCCTGTTATGGGATTTTTCTATAAAGCCGTAAATACCATGGATTCCATGGTTGGATATAAGAATGAGAAATATCTGTATTTCGGTAGGGCGGCAGCGAAACTGGATGATTTTGTGAATTTTATTCCCGCCCGCATCAGTGCATACCTTATGATTGCAGCAGCATTTGGCAGTGGGAAATGTTTTTCGGGAAAGAATGCCTGTTACATATATAAGAGGGACAGACGCCAGCACGCCAGTCCCAATTCTGCACAGACGGAATCGGTTTGCGCCGGAGCACTGGGGATTCAACTGGCTGGTGATGCGTTCTATTTTGGTAAGCTGGTAAAGAAACCTTATATAGGGGATGCCTTAAGAAAAGTGGAATATGAGGATATCAGGCGCGTCAACCGGCTGATGTATCTTACGGCGTGGCTGGGAGAAGTTACCTGTTTATTATTGATGGCAGTTTCCTATATCATTTTCGGGAGGATGTGAATTGCAAGTGAACGGGATACATGGCGGTGATATTTATCATAATCATGTTGATATTGATTTCTCTATCAATGTGAATCCCTTTGGAATGCCAAAAGCAGTAGAGTCGGTTTTGTATGAAACGGTAACGGCATGCTCTAATTATCCGGATATTGCGGAAAAAGATTTAAAAAAGGCAGTTGGCGGTATGCTCAGGATTCCAGAGAAATCCCTGCTGTTTGGGAATGGTGCATCGGAGCTTTTTATGGCAGTTGTACATGGATTACAACCGCGTAAAGTATTGATTCCGGTTCCATCCTTTTATGGATATGAGTATGCGGCAGCCGCAGCGAGTGAAAATATTGTATTTTATCCGTTTCGGAAAGAGAACGACTATTTGCCGGAAGAGGATTTTCCGGAAATATTAACAGAGGATACGGATGTGCTCTTTTTAGGAAATCCCAATAATCCCACCGGAAGACTGCTGGATAAGACGTATTTGAGAAAAATTTTGCAGATTTGCAGACAAAATAAAATAATCGTGGTGTTGGATGAATGCTTCATAGAATTTTGCGGAGAGGAATTTTCCATGGTATCGGAGATATCCGAATATGAGAATCTCTTAATTGTCCGGGCATTTACCAAAATTTTTGCAATTCCCGGAGTAAGGCTGGGATATTTGACCGGCAGCAATGCTTTTTTGTTGGATAAGATAAGACGTCATCTCCCTGAGTGGAATCTTTCCGTTTTTGCGCAGGCTGCGGGAATTGTTTGCGCGGAGCAATCGGATTTTGTCCGGGAAACGGTTCATTATATAAAAGGAGAGCGTCAATTTTTATCAGACCGGATGAAGCGGGAAGGATTGTGGGTCTTTCCCGGTGAAGCCAATTTTATTTTGGTTTATAGTGAAAAACCATTGTATGAAAATCTGCTGGAGCAGGGGATTTTAATACGGGACTGCGGGAATTTCAGGGGATTATCCAAAGGCTTTTACCGGATTGCCGTAAAAAGCAGGGAGGAAAATGAGATCTTATTAAGGGCGGTTGAAAAAATATAACATTTGGAAAGGTATGTGGATCGGGATGAAGGAAATAGAACATTTACTTCCGGAGGAAATTGAAAGGAGAAGCTTTCAGATCATTTCGGAAGAATTGGAAAAAAGGAGGATCAAACTTCCTAAGGAACAGGAGATGATTACGAAGCGGGTGATACATACCACGGCAGATTTTGATTATACACAGACGCTTTGCTACTCAGAGAATGCTGTTGACGTTATTAAAAGGTTGATGGTCAGTGGCGCGGATATAGTAACGGATACGAATATGGCGCTTGCAGGGGTCAATAAAAAAAGTCTTGCAAAATATGGAGGCGAAGTGCATTGCTTTATGGCGGAAGAAACAATTGCACGTTTGGCGAAGGAACGTAAGACGACCCGTGCCGCTGTCAGCATGGAAATGGCTGCTATGATTGAAAAACCTGTTATTTTTGCAATAGGAAACGCTCCTACGGCTTTGATACAACTGTATGAAATGATACAGAGGATGACATGGAAGCCGGCATTTGTCATAGGGGTTCCGGTAGGGTTTGTGAATGTGGAAGCCGCTAAGGAGTTAATTATGAAAACGGATGTGCCCTATATCGTGAATCGTGGAAGGAAAGGCGGAAGCAATGTGGCGGCGGCTATCTGTAATGCCGTTTTGTATGAACTGGAAAGGAAGGAATAAAAATGCGGTATGGGTTTACCACAGGAAGCTGTGCGGCCGCCGCAGCAAAGGCTGCTGCTTATATGCTCCTAACCGGCAGAGAGAAAACAGAGATCACGATAGAAACTCCAAAGGGAATTCCATATACGGCGCAGCTTGTGGATATCACCCGCAGGGAGACGAAAGTCAGTTGTGCAGTAGTGAAGGACGGAGGGGACGATCCTGATGTAACCACAGGATCTTTGGTTTATGCAACAGTTGTTTTGGGAGAAGATGGGGAAGAGAAAATATATATTGACGGCGGTATGGGTGTAGGGCGCGTGACAAAACCCGGTTTGGACCAGCCTGTGGGAAAGGCTGCGATCAATCATGTGCCAAGGGAAATGATAGAGAGGGAAGTATTGCAGGTATGTGAGCTTGCAGATTATAAAGGCAGTTTATATGTTGAAATTTCGGTGCCGGATGGAGAACGGCTTGCAAAGCAAACATTTAATCCCAGACTGGGGATCGTGGGCGGTATTTCCATACTGGGAACCAGCGGAATTGTGGAACCGATGAGTAATCAGGCCATATTAGATACCATCAGGGTAGAACTGAAACAGAGAAAAGCGGAGGGGTTTGATTATGTGGCGGTTTCTCTCGGGAATTACGGTCTTGAGTTTATGAAAAAAAAGTATGGATATGATCTTGATCAAAGTGTGAAATGCAGTAATTTTATCGGGGATACGATAGACATGGCAGTAGAATTGGGATTTCGTAAAATGCTGCTTACCGGACATGTGGGAAAGTTAATAAAGACGGCAGGGGGAATTATGAATACCCATTCCGCCGAAGGCGACTGTAGAATGGAACTGCTGGCGGCGTTTGCTATCAGGCATGGGGTGGAAATGCAAAAGGTATGTCAGATTTTGGATTGCGTTGTTACCGAAGAGGCTGTCCGCATTCTGGAGCAGACCGGAAAGCGGCAGGATGTGATGGATTATGCCATGAGCAGAATCTGTTACTACCTGGAGAAACGTGCAAAGAAGAAAATACAGATCGACTGCATTATGTATTCCAATGAATTTGGGGAATTGGCAAAAAGTAAGGAGGCAGAAGGATGGTTTACTTTGTTGGCGCAGGAACGGGGGCGGCAGATTTAATTACAGTCAGGGGGATGCATCTGCTGGAACAGGCAGATATCATCATATATGCGGGGTCGCTGGTTAATAAGGAACTTTTGGACTATGCCGGAGAAAACTGTGAAATTTATGATAGTTCCAAATTGATTCTGGAGGAAGTGGTGAAGATCATATGCCGGGGAACGTCTGAGGGAAAATGTGTCGTCAGGCTTCACAGCGGTGATCCAAGTATCTATGGGGCAGTCCGGGAGCAGATGGATGAATTGGACCGATTGGGCATCGATTATGAGAGCTGTCCGGGGGTCAGCGCCTGTTTTGGCGCGGCGGCTTCTTTAAATCTGGAATATACGCTGCCGGGAATTTCACAGTCCCTGATTATTACAAGGATGGAAGGAAAAACCAAAGTGCCGGAAAAGGAACGTATTGAAAGTTTTGCCGCACATCAGACCTCCATGGCTGTTTACCTTAGCGCGGGCATGATAGAGGAACTACATAATAAATTAATAAGCGGAGGATATGATGAGAATACACCGGCTGCAATTGTATATAAAGCGACCTGGCCGGATGAGGAAACATATGTCTGTACGGTAGGGACATTGGGCAAAACAGCATCACAGTATGGGATTACAAAAACGGCTCTGGTGTTGGTGGGACAGGTAATCGCGCATCACAATTATAATAGATCAAGATTATATGCTCCCGATTTTTCAACAGAATTCAGGAAGGCAAAGGAAGAACATTAATGGATATCTGCGTCATAAGTTTTACGAAAAAGGGACTTTTACTTTCCGATCAACTTGCCAATATATGGAGCGGAGAACCGCTTATTATTTATACAAAGTATTCCGCGGCTTGGGATGCAGAGACAGTCCATCCTGTTACGTTGGTAGAAGATACCATAGAAAAATGGGCGAAAGACCGGATGGAGGAGAATCAGATTCTTCTGTTTATCGGCGCCTGCGGGATAGCAGTCAGGGCGATAGCTCCAAATCTTACGAATAAACTCCATGACAGTCCGGTGTTAGTAATGGATGAAACAGGGGCACATGTTATTCCGATTCTTTCGGGGCATATGGGGGGAGCCAATGAGATTGCCATGCGGATTGCCAACGCAATAGGGGCTGTTCCGGTGATTACAACGGCGACAGATCTTGGCCATAAATTTGCAGTGGACTTATTTGCAAAACGAAACGGTCTTATCATTGTTAATAAGGAGGGAATTGCAAAGGTGTCATCCAAAGTGCTGGAGGATAAGCAAATTGCCGTATCTGTAGAAGCCGGACATCTTAGTAAATGCAGCAGACTGCCGTACGGCGTACATATCATAGAGTATCCGCCGAAGAAGCATGTCGAAATTGTGATCACTACAAAAAAAGATCATTTTGATTCGGATATATTGTTAAAACCAAAAGAGTATGTGATCGGAATGGGATGTAAAAGAGGAAAGGGAGCGGATGAAATAGAGGAGTTCATCACGCGGATCATGAAAGAAACAGGGATAGCGGCAGAGCAGATCCTGGCATTGGCGTCGATAGACCGGAAAAAAGATGAAAAGGGACTCCTTTTTTGGAGCCGGAAGTATCATGTGCCATTTATTACCTATACGGCGGAGCAGTTGAAAGAGATGGAGGGAGAGTTTCATGCTTCTGCCTTTGTAATGGAAAAAGCAGGCGTTGATAATGTATGTGAGCGTGCCGCATTAAAGGCATGCAAAGGTACGGGTAAGATTATTTATGAAAAGCATGTGGAAAACGGAATGACCATAGCAATTGCAAAAAGGGAATGGAGAATCACATTCGATGAGTAGGGTTTATGTTGTAGGAATGGGACCGGGCAAAGAAGAAATGATGACCGTAGAGGCAATCCGGGCTTTGGAAAAGGCTGATCTTATTGTTGGCTATACTGCTTATATAGAACTTCTTGGGGAGCGGTTTCGGGATAAGGAAATGATGTCTACACCTATGCGGCGGGAAGAAGAACGTTGCAGATTATGTTTTGAAAAAGCGGTGGAGGGAAGACAGGTGGCTTTGATATGCAGCGGCGATGCGGGGATTTATGGTATGGCGTCTCTGATGTATGAAATAGGAAAAGAGTACCCTGATACGGAGCTTGAGATCATATCGGGTGTTACGGCGGCATGTAGTGGAGCGGCGGTTTTGGGAGCGCCATTGAATCATGATTTCTGTGTAATTAGTTTGAGTGATCTTTTAACCCGGTGGGAAACAATCGAAAAGAGATTAGCAGCGGCAGCAGCAGGGGATTTTGCCATTGCCCTATATAACCCGGCCAGCCATAAGAGAAAAGACCATCTGAGGAAGGCATGCGATATTTTACTGCAATACATGGAAGAGGAACGTCCCTGTGGATATGTTGAAAATATCGGAAGAGAGGGAATAAAGGCGGTAACTTGTACTTTAAGGGATTTGCAGGAAAGGCAGTTAAATATGTTTACTACTGTATTTATAGGAAATTCCGGTTCGGAAATCATAAACGGAAAGCTGGTTACAAAGCGGGGGTACATATGCGGGAGGAAATGAAAGAAATACTAATATTTGCGGGAACGACAGAGGGGCGGAGACTGTCAGAGCGTTTATGCGCGGCAGGGATTTCCCATACCATATGTGTGGCAACAGGATATGGGGAAATTGTCCTAAAGGAACATCCCCTGGCAAAGATACATCGTGGAAGAATGAATCGGGAAGAGATCACAGAGTATATCCATAAAGGAAGTTTTGCGGCGGTGGTGGATGCTACACATCCCTATGCCGAAATGATTACGGAAAATATTAAGGCGGCAGCAGGGGAAACGGATATTCCCTGTTATCGCCTAAAACGGGAGACAGCAGATAAGGAAAGGACGGAAGGAACGGTATCTTATTATAAATCCGATGAGGAGTGTGCTAGGACACTGGTAGAAACAGAAGGTAATATTTTATTAACCACCGGTTGCAAAGAATTACCGGTTTATTGCGGTTTTGAAGAAATCAGGAGCAGACTTTATGTAAGAGTGCTGCCGGGATTGGAAAGCATCAGACTTTGTATGGATCAGGACATAAAAGGAAAACAGATTCTGGCGATGCAGGGACCGTTTACAGAAGAAATGAATGAAGCGATGATCCGTCAGTATCAGATTAAATATCTGGTGACTAAGGCGAGCGGCAGGATCGGCGGCTATAAGGAAAAAATGGATGCGGCAGAAAATGCGAATATTAATGTATGCGTCATTGGCAGGCACGAACAGGATCAGGGATATTCTTTTGATGAAGTCTGTCGTAAATTGGAAGACATCTGCAAAAAAAGTATTGATCAGACAGAGCGGATGGAAATCGTTCTGGCAGGCGTAGGTATGGGAAGTAAGGATAACCTGACCAGAGAAGTATTTCAGAAAATAGAAAACGCGGATATTTTACTGGGTGCCCACCGAATGATTGAGAGGTATCATCCAAGGATAGAGAAAAAATCGTTTTACAAAGCAGAAGAAGTGATTCCGTATTTGAAAGAAATACAACAAAAACTTTCGCCGGAGAAGATCCGGACGGTGATCCTTTTCTCGGGGGACAGTGGATTTTATAGCGGATGTCAGACATTATACAAAGCTTTACGGGAGGAAACAGAGAACGGTAATTTATCCGCATCCATAAAACTTATGCCGGGAATCTCTTCGGTCGCTTATCTTGCATCCGTTCTGGGAGAAAGTTATCAGGATGCCGCGGTCTACAGTACCCATGGAAAAGAACTTCCTAATCTGATACGCAGATTAAAGAGGGAATCCAAAATTTTCATGCTGCTATCGGGGGCAAAAGATCTCGCCATGCTGGGAGAGATGTTGGTAAAGGCGGATATGAATGGGTGTGAAATATCTGTAGGTTACCAGTTGTCCTATCCCGAACAAAGTATCAGAACATTGACGCCAAAAGAATGCTGCGGGATTAGGAAAGAAGGTTTGTATGTCTGCTGTATTAAAAATCCCTATGTGGAACAGGGGAAGTTGACGCATGGTAAAGCAGATACGGATTTTATCAGAGATAAAGTCCCAATGACGAAAGAGGAAATACGGGAAGTCAGTATCTGTAAGTTGAAGTTACACAAAGATGCCGTTGTATATGATATTGGAAGCGGAACGGGCTCCATTGCTATTGAAATTGCTAGTTTATCGGATGATATACAGGTATTTGCAATAGAGAGGAACAAAGAGGCGGCGGATTTGATCAAAAAAAATATCACAAAATTTGGAACTGAAAATATATCGGTTGTTACCGCAGAAGCTCCGGAGGGATTTTCCGGACTGCCGGTTCCTACCCATGCCTTCGTTGGAGGAACCGGCGGCAGATGGAAAGAGATATTATCCGCTTTATATAGGCTTAATCCAAACATGCGGGTAGTTTTAAATGCGGTCAGTATGGAGACCGTCTCTGTAATGAAAGAACTCTTATCTTTGTATTCGGTGGAAAATGAAGAAGTAATACAAATTCAGGTAAACAGGGCAAAAAGGGCTGGACAGCATCATTTAATGCAGGCGGAAAATCCCGTCTGGATATGTTCTTTTAACTTTAGTAAGTTTGGTGAGGAAATCCAACATGAGACTTAGGCGTATTATGATAGTCGCTCCCAAAAGCGGGAGCGGGAAAACAACGATTACCTGCGCTTTGCTGCAGACGCTAAAAGGAAGGGATCAGCAGGTTGTTTCTTATAAATGCGGTCCTGATTATATTGATCCCATATTTCATAAAAATGTGATAGATGTTCCTTCTAAAAATCTGGATACTTTTTTTACCGGAGAAGAAGAGACAAAAGCCCTTTTTCTCAAAGACAGAACAGAAAAGGATTTTGCCGTTTTGGAAGGCGTTATGGGAATGTATGACGGACTTGGAGGAGTTAGGGAGGAAGGTTCCTCTTATCATTTGGCCAAGATAACAAAAACGCCGATTATCCTTGTAGTGGATACCAAAGGAATGGGACGTTCCGTAATTTCGCTGATTGCTGGATTTTTAACATATGATACGGAACATCTTATGAAAGGAGTGATCTTAAACAGAATTTCCAAATCTTATTATGAGATGATAAAACCTATGATTGAGAAGGAGTTGGATGTCAGTGTTTTAGGTTATCTGGAAGATCGAAAATGCTTTCATATAGAAAGCAGACATCTTGGTTTAAGGATACCGGATGAAACGAATCATGTAAAAACATTGTTACGGTCCATATCGGATGAATTTCAAAAGACAGTTTCCGTAAACAAGATCATTGAAATTGCAGAAACAGCGCAGGAGTTTGAATATAAGAATGCTATAGCGCAAAACAAAGAAGACGATCGTCATACACCAATCATTGCGGTAGCTAAGGATGAGGCGTTCTGTTTTTATTATGAAGACAATCTTCTTATGCTTCGGGAATATGGAGCGAGACTAGAATACTTTTCACCGCTTCATGACAAAAAACTTCCGGATGGGTGTAGTGGTCTTTTGATCGGAGGCGGATATCCTGAGTTGCATGCAGAAGCGCTTAGTGCTAATAAGGAAATGCATAGGGAAATAAGAAATGCATGGGAGAATGATATGCCCATGGTGGCGGAATGCGGCGGATTTATGTATTTACATGCTGCTATCATAGATAAAGAAGGAAAAAGTCATGCTATGGTGGGAATTTTACCTGATGTGTGCTATGATAAAGGAAAGCTGGTGCGATTCGGATATATTGAGCTGGAGGAAAATAATAGTCATTTTTTACCGAAACATGAAAAAATAAAAGGACACGAATTCCATTATTTTGACAGTGAGAATAATGGAAGTGACTGTATTGCATATAAGCCGGTTACCCATAAGACATATTTCTGTGTGATGTGTGATAAAAATTATTGGATCGGTTTTCCCCATCTTTATTATCCGTCAAATCCCGCGTTTGTGAAAAGTTTTGTAGATAAAGTGAAGAGGTATAGAGATGCACAATAATTATCGTTTTTTTCAAAATACTTCCTGTGAATATTTTCCGTGTCATAAAGATCGGGAGGAGCTAAATTGTCTGTTCTGTTATTGCCCGTTATATCACAGGGAAAACTGTCCGGGAAATCCTCAGTATATGGAGAAGAACGGTAATAAAATTAAAATATGCAGCAATTGCACTTTTCCGCATGAGCCGGAGAACTATGAGGCGATCATTGATTTGTTAAAAAGTTGAAGGGGCAGATGTTTATGGAATTGACTGTGTGTATCATAACAAAAAATGAGCGGGAGAGATTGCAATCGTGTCTGCAGGCGCTGCAGAGGAACGAGATAGAGATTGTAGTCGTAGATACCGGTTCCACGGACGGAACGAAGGAGATGGTTTCAGATTATACGGACAAGATCTTTGATTTTGTGTGGCAGGATGATTTTTCATTGGCAAGAAACTATGCTGCTTCGAAAGCCTCCCATGATATGATCATGATGCTGGATAGTGATGAGTATGTGCAGGAGATGGAACTGGACACTCTGGCGAAGGTGGTGGAAGAACATGCCGGCATGGTGGGAAGAATCAGAAGAATCAATCTTCTGGACCGCGATGGAGAGCAGCAGGAGATCAGTGAGTATATCAGCAGGATCTATGACAGAAGATACTATCATTATGAAGGCAGGATTCATGAACAGATTGTTCCGAAGGTTGTGACTTCAGAAGAAAGCAGCAAAGATTACAGGGCATATCAGACTGGTGTCGTTGTGCGGCATGATGGTTATTGCGGCAGTGAGGCGGAGTTGAAAGCGAAGGTGGAGCGGAATATTACCCTGCTGGAACGGGAACTGGAAGCAAAAGGAGAAGATCCGTATCTCTGCTATCAGCTGGGGAAATCGTATTATGTTGCGAAGGATTATGCTGCGGCTGTTGCTGCATTTGACAGGGCGCTTAGCCAGGATCTGAATCCGAAGCTGGAATATGTCATCGACATGGTTCAGGCCTATGGATATTCTTTATTAAAGTCCGGGCAGACAAAGCGGGCGCTTTCTTTGGAAGGGATCTATGAGGAGTTTGGTGATACGGCGGATTTCCGTTTTTTGATGGGGCTGATCTATATGAACAATGGCCTGTTTGACCGCGCGGTGGAAGCATTTTTAAATGCCACCAAAGCGAAAGAGGCATATACCAAAGGAGCAAATTCCTTTCTGGCATATTATAATGCGGGCGTCATCTGTGAATGTCTGGGAAATCTGGAGTATGCAAAGCATTATTACACGGCCTGCGGTGATTATCCCAGGGCAAAGGAGCGACTGGCAGCGATTAGTCGATAACCCTCTGATGATTTGATATTGATATCTATGGATATTTCTGTGAAAGAAGGAATGACAGGTTTCCATAAAATAGTTGACATAATGAAAAAAATCGAATATACTTAATATATGTAACAATTATGTAACACTTTTGTCATATATCATGTTCAGGGGGAAAGCAATATGAAATGTCCGTTTTGTGGTCATGAGAATACCAGAGTAATTGATTCCAGACCGGCTGAGGAGAATAACTCTATCCGTCGTCGTCGTGTGTGCGATGAGTGTGATAAGCGTTTTACGACGTATGAAAAGGTTGAGACGATTCCATTGATCATCATCAAGAAGGATAATAACCGGGAAGCATATGACCGCAAGAAAATCGAAGCTGGGGTTCTTCGTGCCTGCCATAAGCGTCCGATCAGCGCGGATGCGATCAATAAACTGATAGATGAAGCGGAGATTGAGATCTTCAGCAGGGAGGAAAAGGAGATTCCCAGTGCTGTCATCGGGGAGATTGTTATGGAGAAGCTGAAAAATCTGGAAGCAGTTGCCTATGTCAGATTTGCTTCTGTTTATCGTGAATTTAAAGATATCAACACCTTTATGGATGAATTGAAAAAGGTGTTGGAGTAGTAGCCATAGGTTAAAGTTGTGGCCCCTGTCGGAGCGGAATGTTCCGGCGGGGTTTCTTATTTTTATGAAAAATTTTTGATTTCACACATTGTCCATAAATATCGGTTAAAATATAGAAAAGCATCGGGCATTGGCAAGAAAACGGTACTGGTTATTCGGTGTTTGCAGCCTGCGTGCAGATGTATGAAGGAAAGGCATGGCAATATATGGATAAGATCAAGATATTAGTAGTTGACGACGAAGCGAGAATGCGTAAGCTGGTGAAGGACTTTCTTGTGAAAAAGGATTATGAAGTAATAGAAGCGGAGAACGGCACTCAGGCGATGGATTATTTCTATAATGACAAGGAGATTGCGTTGGTTATCTTGGATGTGATGATGCCGCAGATGGACGGCTGGCAGGTGTGCAAGGAGATACGCAGCTCATCCAAAGTGCCGATTATTATGCTTACCGCCCGTGGGGAAGAGCGGGATGAACTTTTAGGCTTTCAACTTGGGGTGGATGAATATATTTCCAAACCCTTTAGCCCGAAAATCCTTGTTGCCAGAGTAGAGGCGATCCTGCGACGGGCCATTGGAGAAGAAAAACAGGAAACGATGGAGGCGGGTGGTATCGTGATCGACCATGCGGCGCATATCGTCAGTGTGGATGGAGAGCCGGTGGAACTTAGTTATAAGGAATATGAACTTCTTACTTATTTTATGGAGAATCAGGGTATTGCCCTTTCCAGAGAAAAGATTTTAAATCATGTTTGGAACTATGATTATTTCGGGGATGCACGAACGATCGATACTCATGTGAAGAAGCTTCGGAGCAAGCTGAAAGAGAAAGGCGAACTGATCCATACGATCTGGGGACTGGGATATAAATTTGAAGTATAACAAAGATATATTTTATGATGCAGGCTGGAAAAGGGCATGTGCTATCACGGTAAAACAGCTCTGACATGGAGCTAATAAACGAATTTATTCGTTTTGCAATTATTGTGCCTACGGCATAGCACTAAAGTGCATTATAATTTGCTGGTAACAGAAAGGCGTGGTTATTATAATGAAATATTCCATTAAAAAACAGCTTGCGTTTATATTTATCGTTCTTTTGTCGGCAATGCAGATTCTGTTCTGGGTATGCAATGCATTCTTGCTAGAACGGTATTATGTCTCCAAAAAACGAGATAATCTGATGGAAATCTATACGGTCATTAATGACTGGAGCAACCGGGAACTGGTCGCGACAGAGGAGTTTGATGAAGAGATCCAAAAGATCTGCAGCACATATAGTATCAGCTTTATTATTACCGACGCGGCTTCCAATACAATTAAGACATCGATCAATGACGCGGAGGATTTTAACCGTCAGCTGCGGGACATCATATTTGAACGGGGTGATGACACGCAGGAGGTGATTCTGGAAGGAGTCAATTATACGATCAGTAATCTGCTTGACCAGAATGGAGAAGCGGAATATCTTGTCATGTGGGGCAATCTGGACAATGGTAATTTTTTCATGTTGCGGGCATCGATGGAGGGCATTCATAACAGTGCCAACATGGCAAACGCGTTTTTCTTAAATGTCTTGATGATTGTAGTCGTACTGGCTGTGGCTATGATCTGGATCGTATCGGAGAAAGTGGGGGAACCAATTTTGGAACTTGCCGATCTTTCCAAGCGCATGGCGCAGCTTGATTTTGACGCCAGATATGAGGGCAATGATAAGAATGAGATAGCGATCCTCGGCGAGAGTTTTAATCTCATGTCAGAGAAGCTGGAGGAAACCATATCTTCCCTAAAATCTGCAAACCTAAAGCTTCAGAGGGATGTGGAGAGCCAGATCAGAATCGACAATATGCGTAAGGAATTTGTTGCCAATGTTTCTCATGAACTGAAGACGCCGATCGCGATCATTCAGGGATATGCGGAAGGGCTGATGGAGGGTATTACGGAGGATCCGGAGAGCCAGAAGTATTACTGTGAGGTCATCATGGATGAGACGGCAAAGATGAACCGCATGGTAAAAAATCTGATTACTTTAAGCCAGTTGGAGTCTGATGCGGATGCCATTTCGATGGAACGGTTTGATCTGACCGATCTGATCAGAAACTGTATTCAGTCCTCTGAGATATTGGCTGTGCAGACAGGGATCCGTGTAGTCTTTGAGCCGGAGCAGGAGGTCAGCGTCTGGGCGGACGAATACCAGATTGAGGAGGTTTTTCGCAATTTTCTCTCCAATGCGATCCATCATGCGGCGGTATCGGAAAAAAGGAAGGAAAAATTGATAGAGGTTGCCGTAACGAAGGCGTATGGTAAAGTGCGCGTCAGCGTATTTAATACCGGAAAGCAGATCCCGGAAGAGAGTTTGGAGCATATTTGGGATAAATTTTATAAAGTTGATAAAGCGCGCACCAGAGAGTATGGCGGCACGGGAATCGGACTGTCTATCGTGAAGGCTGTCATGGAACGTATCGGACAGGCGTACGGCGTGATCAATCATGAAGATGGCGTGGAATTTTATTTTGAACTTGAAACGGCATGAGGATCTGCAGTGGTAACATTTTCCGCCGAATGGATATCATAAAAAATGAAACTAAGGAATTGTAATTTTAAATAATATTCGCTATAATGATTAAGATTATGGAAATTGTTTTGGAGGAGACAGATGAAAAATTGTTTGGCAGGAATATCCACGGCGTTTGTGGGTGCGGTTTTGATGATGTCATTGAGCGGATGCGGCAATGCGATTCCGGACATGACTGAGGAGCAGCAGAGCATGGTAACGGAATACGCCGCCCAGCTGCTGTTAAAATATGATGCCAATTATCAGAATACGATATTGACAGAGGAACAAAGCCTTGAAGCAGAGGAAGAGTTGATCAGGGACGCGGAGCTGGCGTTGCTGGTACAGGAACAACAGGCGATGCAGCAAGCTGCGGTTGGTAATCAAAACGACGGTGGAAGGGAAGATTCCTCCGAACCGGGGGAACCGGTCTATACGGATATGGATTCCTTTTTGGGACTGTCCGGCAGCGTTGAGATAGAATATGCAGGTTATCTGGTATGTGATAGTTATCCGGTGAGCACGGAGGGAAATGACTGGCAGGGTGTTGCCAGAGCAACTTCATCCAACAGCAAACTGGTTGTGTTTACATTTACTCTGAAGAATGTAAGCGGTAGTGATTATAAGCTGGATATGGCGTCACTGGGCGCAAAATTCAGTTTCCGTATCAATGGGAATATTACGAAGACATCATTGACTACGCTTTTAACCAATGATCTGATAATGTATCGGGATACGATTCCGGCAGGGGAGGCTGTGGATGCGGTACTTTTGATCGAGATGCCGGCGGCGGATACAGAAAACTTTACCAGCATCAAGATGACCATGAAGCTGGGGGACAGCCGCGCTGAGACGACACTGCTGTAAGGAGGCGTTGCGGAATGTTCGGCAGACGGATGACGGATAGAATGATCAGAGGTGTGTTATTGCTATAAAGATAGAAAGAGGGGAAAGACAATGAAGAAATTTATGGAGGAATTTAAGAAATTTGCGTTAAAAGGCAATGTTATGGATATGGCGGTGGGCGTGATCATTGGCGGCGCGTTTACCACAATTGTAACATCTTTGACAGACAACTTTATCAATCCGTTGATTGCTCTTTGTACCGGCGGAGCCAACGGCGAGGGGGTAGTAATCGGCGGTACGTTTGTGATCGGCGGTGTTGTGTTCGATTATGGCGCGTTTTTGTCGGCAGTTGTTAATTTCCTGATTATGGCGCTGATTCTGTTCTGCCTGCTTAAGGGAATCAATAAACTGATGTCGATCGGTCATAAGAAAGAGGAAGAACCTGTAAAGACGACAAAGATATGCCCATATTGCAGGAGCGAAATCCCGAAGGAGGCCTGCAAGTGCGCGCACTGCACTTCGGATGTTGAAGTTGAGGCATAAAGCGATCGCTAATACATCCGCTGCATAATTATGGATAGGAGGGCGTATCTGCGGGTACGCTTCTTTGTATAACGGAAAGATATGCCGGAAAATGTTAAGGGGTGAAAGATAGGACATAAAAACTGAAATGGGTGGTGCTAAGATGAAAATTTTTGTAACAGGTGTCAACGGCCAGCTGGGTCATGATGTCATGAATGAATTAAAAAAGCGTGGTCATGAAGGAATCGGTTCGGATATTACGCCGGAATATGCAGGGACGGCAGATGGAACGGATGTAACTACCATGCCCTATGTGGCACTGGATATTACTGATCTGGCAGCGGTAGAGAAGATATTGACAGATCATAAACCGGACTCGGTCATCCACTGTGCTGCGTGGACAGCCGTGGATATGGCGGAGGATGATGATAAACTGGAAAAAGTGCGGGCGGTCAATGCGGATGGGACAAGGCATATTGCCCAAGTATGTAAGTCATTGGACGCGAAAATGTTATACTTATCTACAGATTATGTCTTTGACGGGGAGGGCACAGAACCATGGAAGCCGGACTGCAAGGATTATAAGCCGTTAAACGTATATGGACAGACGAAGCTGGAAGGCGAGCTTGCAGTTGCAGAAACGCTGGAACGCTATTTTATCGTGCGGATTGCGTGGGTATTCGGTGTCAATGGCAGTAATTTTATCAAAACGATGTTGAAGATCGGCAAGACGCATGAGAAGCTTACGGTTGTGAATGATCAGATCGGAACGCCGACTTATACTTATGATCTTGCAAGGCTTTTGGTTGATATGATAGAAACGGAAAAATATGGTTATTATCATGCCACCAATGAGGGAGGATATATCAGCTGGTATGAATTTGCGTTGGAGATTTTCCGTCAGGCAGCCGAGCTTGGACATGAGGAGTATCGGACGCAGCGGCTGACCGTATCTCCTGTGTCTACAGAGGAATACGGTATTTCCAAAGCAAAAAGACCATTTAATTCCAGACTGGATAAGTTGAAACTTGTGGAGAATGGATTCCAGCCACTGCCTGATTGGCGGGATGCAGTGAAAAGATATCTAAAAGAAATAGAATTTTAAAGATTTAATAGACTTTTATGATATTGTTGTGTTATAATAGCTTAGTGAACTGTTCGTTTTAGGACTAATGTGTTGAGAGGTGCAAAACTATGGAATCAAAGATACTTTTGGAGAATGGAACAAATGAGCTGGAGATATTGGAGTTTACGATCGATGGCAATGCTTATGGAATCAATGTAGCAAAGATCAGAGAGATTATTGCTTATCAGCCGATTACACCGGTTCCAAATGCGCATCCAAGCGTTGAAGGTATTTTTATGCCGAGGGATACGATGATTACAGCGATTGATCTGAAAAACTGCCTGCAGCGTGGCGAATCTGAACCGGGTGGCTTACTTATCGTTACTAACTTTAACAAACTGGATATTGCATTCCATGTTGAGGCTGTCGAGGGGATACATCGTGTATCATGGACAGAGATTATTAGACCGGATTCCACGATTTCGACGGCAGAGGAAAGCGTGGCAACAGGTATTGTAAAGATCAATGGTCAATTAGTTATTATTCTCGATTTCGAGAAGATCGTTACGGATATCAGTCCTGAGACGGGACTTAGACTGGAAGAGATTGATGCGCTGGGCGTTAGGGAAAGATGCGACATTCCGATTCTGATTGCGGAAGATTCTGCATTGCTGAATAAACTGATTGTTGATTCTCTGAAAAAGGCGGGATACAATAATCTGCACCATATGGAGAATGGACAGGAGGCTTGGGATTATATACAGAAATGCAAGAAAGAGGGAACTCTGAATCAGAATGTACATCTTGTGATTACAGATATTGAGATGCCGCTGATGGATGGACACCGCTTGACAAAGCTGATTAAGGATGATGATCAGCTGCGCAGTATTCCTGTTATTATTTTCTCATCACTTGTAAACGATGAGATGAGAAGAAAAGGAGAACAGCTTGGAGCTAATGCACAGCTGTCCAAACCGGAGATAGGCAATCTTGTCAAGGTAATTGATGAGGTGCTGGAAAGATAGGTCGGATGGGCGTAGCTTTATTGTACATAGCCAATAAGAAAACAATAAGTAGCGCATCCTAAGGGTGCGCTATTTTCAGGAAGCAGGATGATGTGAACGTAATATGGTAAAGAACTGTCCTGATTAGGGAATAGCATTGATAGGAATAACGGATCATGATATTAGAAACAGACGATGCGTGGAAAAAGATAAAAAACAGTCTACAGGAGGCTGATAAGGTACTGATTGGCATTGGAACGGAATTGCAATTTACCGAGGATGGAGATGTACAAAGGTGCAGAAACGCGTATGCAAATCTGCGGGGGAAGCTTGAAGGGAAAGATTATTTTGTGATCTCCCTATGCATGGATGATATGATATACACATCCTTTTCACGGGAAGAAAATATAGTCTGTCCCTGTGGCGGATTGATGCTGTTGCAGTGCGTGGATGCCTGTACAAAAGAACTTTATCCGGTCAGGGAGTTGTGCGCGGAAGCGGTTCCGTATCTGGAGAAAGTGCAGTGGAAATATGCGGAGGATATGTTACCGGTATGCCCAAAGTGCGGGAAGCCATTAACATTTAACAATATCCGTACGGAAAACTATCTGGAGGAAGGCTATCTGGAACAGTGGGGTCAATATAAGACATGGCTTCAGTCAACGATTAACCGCAGGTTATGTATGATAGAACTTGGTGTGGGGATGCAGTATCCAAGTGTGATCCGATGGGCTTTTGACAAGTTAGCATTTTATAATCAGAAAGCGGAATTTTATCGGATACATACTACATTATATCAGCACACAAAAGAAAATGGGGAGCGTGGTTATTCCATTAAGGAACATGGATTGAACTTTCTGTTGTCTGCGAATTAATGAATAAAAAATCAACCTATTGTGAGAAAGGTATGGTTAATAAAATGAGTTCTACGGAAGAATATCTTGATCGATTACTGGCTGAGGCCATACAAAAAAATATGGAATTGCAGGAACCTGCAGATAAGAAGGCGGAAGCTTCTTTGAAAAAAGAAGAGGATTTAAAAAAGCGCGCAGAGGAACCGCCTGTGGAAGATCGGCCCGCGGATAAGTCGTTGGTGAATCAGCCTTGGAGCGATATGGAAGATATGTCGGTGGAAACACTGCTCTCCATGACGGAAGGAGCGGAGCCGGAAGTAGATGAGGATCCGAACCATATGATGACGCCGGATGAGATCGCGGCGCTGCTTGGAGCGCAGGAAGACGGAGAAAGCGCGGAGGCGGAAGAAAC